>NZ_CP058278.1:301026-602053 GCF_013389455.1 Flavobacterium inviolabile
TGTCCCAGTGTCATGATTCCGGCACCGACAACTACCGCCCAGCGGTACCCGATAAAACGGTCGGCGATCATTCCGCCCAGAATAGGGGTCAGATACAGCAAACCGGCATAGGTTCCGAATAAAGCTCCGGCATTTTCACTACTCCATCCCCAACCCGGCATTGCCACTCCGGCAACAGCCATCGTTAAAAAGTTTACCAGCAGTACCCGCATTCCATAAAACGAAAAGCGTTCCCACATTTCTGTAAAAAACAGTACAAATAATCCCGAAGGATGTCCTAAAACTTTTGATTTGAAAAAATCCGGATTGGCAGATTCAGTCGACATTATAGCAATTCTATTTTAATATTATTATTTTACTTCCTGCATTAATTTTTTCACCAAAGGCGAAATGGCAATTAATACAACTCCCGCAATAAGGGCATACAGTGCCAGTTGTTTGTAACCGTCTGCATAGATCGTCAGTTTTTCCAGGTTGGTGGCATGCTCCGAAGCGCTGGCAATGTTAGCTCCTAATAATCCGGCAAAATACTGTCCGTAGGCACTCGCCAGGAACCACATTCCCATCAGAACTGCCTGTAGTTTCTGCGGCGAAAGTTTTGTCATGGCCGACATTCCAATCGGCGACAGACACAGTTCTCCAAAAGTAATTACAAACCATCCCAGAGTAAACAGGTCTAAAGAAGTCATCCCGTTAGCATCTGCAAAAAACTTGGTATAGTAAAACACATAAAAACCTCCGGCTAAAAACAGGAATCCTAATCCGAATTTCACTATGGTATTTGGTTCAATTTTCTTTTTAGCCATCCATAACCACACCATCCCTACCAAAGCAGCAAACGTAATTACGAAAAAGGAGTTGGAAGAGTTGTTTACCCCGTTCGGATCCAGTTTCACGCCCAGAACGGTATTATTTAAATTGTTGGCTGCAAAAAGGCTCAAAGAACCACCGCTCTGTTCAAAAAATGCCCAGAAGAAAATGGAAAAGATAATGAATACCAAAGCCGCCAAAAGTTTTTTATTTTCTGCTATGGAATAATTTTTCATTTCATAGAACAGGTACAATAAAGAACACGGTCCGATGATATACATAAAAATATCGGTATATTCTGTTTTGGAAACCATGGTCATGATAATCGGCAATATCAGTAAGGAACCGATATAAGTCGCATATTCATACATTTTTCTTTTAGACGTTTCCAGATTCAGCAATGGCGACAGTCCTATTTCACCCAGACTTTTCTGAGTTTGTGTAAACGTCAGCAAACTGATAATCATCACAATTGATGCAAATCCGAATGCTACATTCCATCTCAGGTGTTCCGGAATAAAAGAGCTTAACATGCTTCCATTTGCCACAGCGATACAGATATAACCGCCTATCAGCGCTCCTAAATTCACTCCTGCATAAAACAGGGAGAATCCGGCATCTCTTCTGTTGTCGTCATCACGGTACAGTTTTCCGACCATCGTGGAGATATTCGGTTTGAAGAATCCGGTTCCTACAATGGTAAAGCTGATTCCGAAGAAGAAGAATTGTTTGGGATCTACCGCCAGAATAATACTTCCGACGATCATTAACAGTCCACCCCAGAAAAGGGATTTGCGGTACCCCAGAATCTTATCGGCAAACAAACCGCCGATAAAGGTAAAGGCATAAACAAAAGCCTGGGTAGCGCCATATTGCAGGTTGGCTACCGTTTCATTCATTGTTAACTGGTTTACCATAAAGATAACCAGCATCCCTCTCATTCCGTAGAAGCTAAAGCGCTCCCACATTTCACTAAAAAACAAGTACCACAATTGTTTGGGGTACTTGCCTTTAAAATTCTGTATTTCCTCTAAAGTCGAGTTTGTATTCATAGTTTAATTAATTCCTTTTTCTTTCATAATCGCATTCAACCATTTCAACAGTACAAACATCATTAACGATGCCACTAATAAAAGACTGAAATTTACCCAGAAGAAATCTGTTTTATCTTCATAAGTATCCCACATACTGGCTAATACTCCACTTAGTTTATTTCCGATAGATGTTGCCAAAAACCAGCCGCCCATCATTAACGAGGTAATGTTGGTAGGACTCAGTTTGGACACTACCGATAGTCCCATAGGGCTTAAGAATAATTCTCCGATGGTAATAATACCATAATTGGCAACCAGCCACCAAACACTTACTTTTTCGGTTCCGTTGTTCCCCATTTTTACCGCGGCAATCATTACCAGTACCGATAAGGCGGAGATCAATAATCCGAAAGCAATTTTGGTTGGTGTTGACGGTTCTTTTTTACGGTTTCTTAAAAAGGTAAAGAATGCAACCACTAACGGTGTTAAAATAATAACCCATCCCGGATTTATGGACTGACTTAAGTTGGTCGCCCACAAGCTTACTGTGGAACCTTCCTGAGGCAGTTTTTCCGGTGCTACATTTCTAAAATATAACGGATAGTTTACTTCTTTTTTGACTACGCCGTTTTCTTTTTGCAGTCGGAACTGGTCGTCGTATAGTTCAACAGAGTCTTTTTTAAATTCAACCTGCTTTGCCAGTTTCAACCCGTTAAACACATTTGCGGTTGTTTCGGTTGTCTGCCTGTCGGTATAACGGTCTGCCCAGGTAGTCAGTGCCGATCCGTTTAATTTGAATACTGCCCAGAACAGGATTACCACACCAAAAATCGCTAAAAGTGCTGCAATTGGTCTTTTGTCCTCTGTTTTTGCTTTGAAATACAAACTGGCATAAAATAATACAACCGGAATACACGCAAAGATAAAGGCATCGGTGCTATCGGAACCGAAGATATAGCTGTCCGGATTCGCATCGGAAGCCACGCCTTTCAACAACCAGCCGATTACGCCAAATACCGCAGACGGTACCAGGATGAACAGTATAATTTTCCAGAACGGCATGTCGCCTTCCTGTACTCCTTTTTTCTGATCGTAACCTATATAGTGTTTGGTTCCGGACATGAATATCAATACTCCGATAAACATTCCCACTCCGGCAGCCATAAAGGCCCAATGCCACCCTAAAAGGATCTGCAAAGCAGCACCAAAGAAGTTACAGATAAAAGCACCTACATTAATTCCCATATAGAAAATATTGTAGCCTTCGTCCTTTTTGTCTTTGTATTCTTCTTTGGAATAGAAGTTCCCTAATAAGGTCGAGATATTCGGTTTAAAGAAACCGTTCCCTAAAATAACCAGTGTCATGGCTATATATAAGACGGTAATGGAGTGTACTCCCATCAGGAAGTACCCTATTCCCATTAATATTCCGCCTATGATAATTGATTTTCTGTAACCTAAGTAGCGGTCTGCTACTAATCCACCTATAAATGGAGTAAGAAATACTAAAGCAATAAAAGTTCCGTATAAATCAGAAGCTTCTTTTTCGGTCATTGCAAAGCCGGCTTCTACATCTTTTAAATACAATGTAAAAATTCCGATCATTAAATAGTAGCCGAAACGTTCCCACATTTCTGACAAGAATAAAAACGGTAAAGCTTTGGGATGTTTATTCCACATATATTGTTATTTAAGCATTAAAATTATTTTACTCCGTGCATCATTTTCTTAAGAACCGGAGTTAATAAGAATAAAACAACAGATGCAGCACCACACAATATCACGAATACCATAAAGAATTCGAATAGGTTATGGATCTCAAATCCGGCAAAAACACGGTATTGTGCGCTGATTTGATTGTCTGCTAATAATTTTAACTGCTCAGCCGTTGGTGTAACGGTTTTATCCAATACTGCCTGAAGGTCGATTCCAAGCTCCTCTGCTTTTTTGAATTTGTCTCCGGTAGCCGGCAAAATAGATCCTAATGTTCCTGCTAAAGCATATCCTGAAGCATTTGACAGGAAGAATACACCGTATAATAATGATGCAAAACGTTTTGGCGATAATTTACCTACCAATGATAGTCCGATTGGTGATAAACACAATTCCCCACACGTCTGGATCAGGTATAATAAGATTAACCATTTGATGGCTAACAATCCGCTGTTTCCTAAATCTTTTACATTGTAAGCAATGATAAAATAACTCACTGCGATCAGCATTAATCCGAAAGCCTGTTTCATTGGCGAAATCGGCTCGTTTCCTTTTGCTCTTAATTTATCCCATAGGATACTGAATGGTACTGCAAGCATCACCACGAATAAACCGTTGAAAATCTGCACCATTGACGGCGGCATCTGCCATCCGAAGAAGTTTCTGTCGGTCTGGTTATCGGCAATAAAGGTTAACGAAGAACCTGCCTGTTCGAAAGCAGCCCAGAAGAAGATCACGAAGAAAGAAACAATATAGATTACTAAAATTCTGTCTCTTTCAATTTTAGTTAATGATTTATCCGATAAAATCAATCCTGCCAATGTTAAACCACTGGAATAGATTAACGAGTAAATTACGTTTTGTCCAAATACATAATGGAAGAAAAATCCTAATCCTACAAATGCAATAACGGCAATGATTAATGACAGGGAAGAGAATTCTGCTTTTTGTGCTTCTCCTTCTTCAAAGTCAGCCGCATTATGTCCTGAAGGCAATCCTCCTAACGGTTTTCCTTCCGGCGTTACCACATATTTGTTTTTAAGGAAGAAGAATACTGCGGTACCAATTGCCATTGCTAATGCAGCCGCAAGGAATCCCCATTTAAACGCATGGATATCCCTCATTCCGCCTGCATCCTTAACGTCACCAACAATAGGACAGATAAATTGTCCTAAAAATGCTCCGATGTTGATTCCCATGTAGAAAATCGTAAAAGCCGTATCCAATTTGCTTTTTTCTTCTTTTGGATACAAACTTCCCACCATACTGGAAATATTCGGTTTGAAGAATCCGTTACCGAAAATAATAACACCTAATGCAGCATACATCAATGTTTTTGCCAACTCTAAGTTAGACGGGAATACGGTTGCACTGGTAAAAAGCAATAACTGTCCGATAGCCATTAAAGACCCGCCCAGCATGATACAGTTTCTGTTTCCTAAAAATCTGTCGGAGATAAAACCGCCCAACATTGGTGTCAGATAGCATAAACCAAGAAATCCACCATAAATTAAGGAAGCTTCCTCTTCTTTCATCATTAACGAGTTAACCAGGAATAAGGTTAACAATGCTCTCATTCCATAGAAGTTGAACCGCTCCCACATTTCGGTTCCGAATAATACCCAAAGTCCTTTTGGATGTCCTTGTTTTACTGTCTTTTCGCTCATTTGTATTGTTTTTGGTTTTTTGGTTTGGTTTTATATTATAACTTCTCTTTGATAAAGTTGGTCATTTTAGTGTACAACTGCAAACGTGTTTTTCCACCGTAGATACCGTGATTTTTATCCGGATAAATTGCCCAGTCAAATTGTTTGTTTGCCTGTACCAAAGCTTCTACCATTTTCATGGTATTTTGTACATGCACATTATCATCGGCAGTTCCGTGAACCAAAAGGAAGTTTCCTTTTAATTTGCTCACATGGTTAATAGGTGAATTGTTGTCATATCCTGAGGCATTCTCCTGAGGCGTCTGCATATATCTTTCTGTATAAACACTGTCATAATATCTCCAGCTGGTAACCGGTGCAACGGCAATAGCCATTTTGAAAGTATCACTTCCCTGGAAAATACAGTTGGACGACATGAATCCACCGTAGCTCCATCCAAAAATACCGATTCTGGTTTTGTCTACATAAGCATAGTTTCCAATTACTTTTGCAGCATCAATCTGATCTTCTACTTCAAATTTACCCAGTTCTTTGTAGGTGCATTTTTTAAATTCTGCTCCTTTAAAACCGGTTCCGCGTCCGTCCACACAAGCCACGATATAGCCTTGCTGGGTTAACATCATAAACCAATAATCATCCGTTCCGTTCCAGTCGTTGTTTACCTGCTGGGAACCCGGTCCAGAATACTGGTACATGAATACCGGATATTTTTTATTCGGGTCAAAGTCTTTTGGTTTGATTATCCAGGCATTCAGCTGGTTTCCTTTTTCTGTTGTTAAAACAAAAAATTCTTTTGTTGGCAAATCATATTTCGCCAGTTTGCTTTCCAAAGCTTCGTTGGATACGATCGTTTTAACAAGCTTACCGGTTTTTGTTTCGTGCAGTGTGTGTTTCGGCGCGTTTTTAGCACTCGAAAAAGAGTTGATGAAGTATTCGAAGTTCGGGCTGAAAGTAGCGCTGTTTGTTCCGGTTAGTTCCGTTAAACGCTTTTTGTCTTTTCCGGTTAGTTTAACACTGTAAACGTCTCTGTTAATCGATCCGTTTTCTGTAGACTGGTAGAAAATGGTTCCGGTTTTTTCATTAAATCCGTAGTAGTTGGTTACTTCCCAGTTTCCTTTGGTTATCTGGTTAATCAGTTTTCCGGTTTTAGCGTAGTGATAGATCTGATTGAATCCGTCTTTTTCGCTTGTCCAGATAAAACTGTTGTCTTTTAAGAACGTTAAATTGTCCGTTACATCCACATAAGCTTTGTCTTTCTCATTCAACACCACTTTTGCCGTTGCCGAATTTCCATCAACAAACAATAGATCCAGATTGTTCTGGTGTCTGTTCAGTACCTGGGCACTTAACGTATTGGTCTCATTGGTCCATTTGATACGGGCAATATAGAAATCGTTATAGTTATCTAAGTTAACTTTTTTAGTTGTTCCCGATTTTACATCGTAGATGTGTAAGGAAACCACTGCATTCTTCTCTCCTGCTTTCGGATATTTAAAAACATCCTGCGTTGGGTATAATCCCTGGTTGTACATATCCATGGAGAATTCCGGAACCTCTGTTTCATCAAAACGGATAAATCCGATTTTATCACTTCCGGCATTCCAGTCGAAAGCACGCACAAAAGAAAATTCTTCTTCATATACCCAATCCGTAATACCGTTGATGATATGATTTTTCTTTCCGTCTTTTGTGATCTGAGTGTGTTTTTTAGTTGCCAGGTCATATACATACAGGTTGTTTCCGTAAGCATATCCGATTTTAGTTCCGTCCGGAGAGAAAGTAGGCTCCTGTACTTTATAATCGGCAAGTTTGGTTAGTGTTTTTGCAGCAGTGTCGTAGATAAAATAATCTGCTACGAAGGAATGACGAAAAATCTGATCGGAATTGTTTGCAATTAAAATTTTCTTTTCGTCGGCATTGAACGTATAGCTGTCAATTCCCTGTAATTCTTTGAAGTCTTTAGAATCAATTAATGTCGCAACTTTGTTTAAAGTCGCAAAATCATACAAATCTATTTGTGATGATTTTGTACTCCGGTCAAAATTAAGTACAGTATACTGATTAGTATTCTTCATGGCTTCTAAAGCAGTCATTCCCTGCGTCCTGAAAGCCCCACCCCAAATCTCTTCTAAGGTGATTTTTTGCTGAGCAACTACTGATAATGAAGTCAGTAACAACAAAAATAACGATTTTTTAAAGTGTTTCATTTTGTCAAATGGTAAAAAACTTCCAATTTTAGTGAAAATTTATCAATTAGCCATAACTTATTGTGTTAAAAGCAAAATTTCAATTCCATTTTGAGTGCTATATTTTAAGATTTTACAATTATATTTCCTTCAAAAAAGCCTTCTGAAAATTATCTTCAATTGCATTATCGAAATCATATCTTTGCAGTAGAATTCAAGAAGAAGAAAAAATGACGAAAGCTATTGCTGGATTTTCGAAGTTATCGAAAGACGAAAAAATAAACTGGATTGCCAATACCCATTTTGCCAATCCTGAACATGCGAAACAGATCATTACCCAATATTGGAATTCCGATGCTGCTTTACAAAAGCTTCACGATGAATTTATCGAGAATACCATTTCCAATTTTTATCTTCCGCTGGGCGTGGCGCCAAATTTCCTGATTAACGGGAAAAACACAACGATCCCGATGGCCATCGAAGAGAGTTCTGTTGTGGCTGCCGCTGCAAAAGCAGCAAAATTCTGGTCCAACCGCGGTGGTTTTAAAACTACGGTATTGAACACCGAAAAAATAGGCCAGGTTCATTTTATCTATAAAGGAGATACCCAAAAACTGAAAACTTTCTTTCAGGATATCAAACCAAAATTCTTTTCCGACACCGAAAGCATTACCAAAAACATGCAAAAACGGGGCGGCGGAATTTTAGACATCGTCCTGCGCGACAAAACAGCCGAACTGGAACATTATTTCCAGCTGCATGCTACTTTTAACACCAAAGACAGCATGGGAGCCAATTTTATCAACTCCTGCCTGGAACAGTTTGCCAAGACCTTAAAAGAAGAAGCGCTAACGTATGCTTTATTTTCGGAAACCGAAAAACAGCTTCAGGTTGTGATGAGCATCTTGTCCAATTACGTACCGAACTGCATTGTTCGTGCCGAAGTGTCCTGCCCGGTTTCGGATCTGAAAGAAGACAAACACATTTCGCAGGAAGAGTTTGCCGAAAAATTTATCCGTGCCGTACAGATCGCCGAAATCGAGCCTTACCGTGCGGTTACCCACAATAAAGGGATCATGAACGGTATTGATGCGGTTGTAATTGCCACCGGAAACGATTTCCGTGCAGTGGAAGCCGGCGTTCATGCGTATGCTTCCCGAAACGGAAAATACAGCAGTCTTTCGCATGCCAAAGTTGAAAACGGGATTTTTACCTTCTGGATGGAAATTCCACTGGCTTTGGGAACCGTTGGCGGTTTAACCGGATTACATCCGCTAGTAAAGGTAGCGCTGGAATTATTAGGAAATCCTACTGCCGAAGAGTTAATGCAGGTGGTAGCGGTTGCCGGACTGGCACAAAATTTTGCCGCTTTGCGTTCCTTAACAACTACCGGAATCCAACAGGGGCACATGAAAATGCACCTGATGAATATTTTAAACCAGTTTAATGCTACCGAAGCAGAACGTCAAAACGTAGTCGCTCATTTTGAGCACCATACGGTTAGTCATTCTGCTGTAGTGGATTATTTAGCACAACTAAGATCATAATTACTTTGAAAAAAACTTTTTACAGTAACGGAAAGCTTTTGCTCACCGCAGAATATATGGTGCTCGATGGCGCAACAGCCATTGCTTTGCCTACAAAATTCGGGCAGTACCTTCAAATTGAAGAAGGTAAAAAGCAAACGATTTCCTGGAAAAGCTACGACAACGATTCGAGCGTATGGTTTGAAGATGATATTTCATTTGAAAGCATTATCCGGAAAGAGCATGCCGGTACAGAAGCGGGCATTAAGAATACGCTTATTGACATACTGCATGAAGCGAACATCCTGAATCCGGATTTCCTGAACGATGCAAACGGCTATACCATTACCACTACGCTTACATTTCCGCGTTTGTGGGGATTAGGCACTTCTTCAACCCTGATTAACAATATTGCCCAATGGCTCAACATTGACGCTTACAAGCTGCTGGAAGCCAGTTTTGGCGGAAGCGGATACGATATTGCCTGTGCACAGCACAATACGCCAATTTTATACCGGCTGGATTCCGATAAAGCACCGGTCGTTACTGCGCTGGATTTTAATCCGGACTTTACCGGCAATCTGTACTTTGTGTATCTCAACCACAAGCAAAGCAGTAAATCAGCTATCATGAGCTATTACAACAAACAGCACCGGATTGACACGATGATCCCTAAAATTGACGCTATTACAACGGCTATAGCCGCCACTAACGATTTGCAGCAATTTGGAACGCTGCTTGAAAAACACGAGATCCTGCTGAGTGATATTTTAGAAATGGAAACGGTAAAAGAACGTTTCTTCTATGATTTTAAAGGTATCCTTAAAAGTCTTGGCGCCTGGGGCGGCGATTTTGTGCTGGCGGTTTCCAAAAACAATCCGGAAGAGTATTTTAAAGACAAAGGTTTTCCGGTTATCATTCCTTATTCTGAAATGATTTTATAAAAAAACAAACCATAAAAAAAGGCATCCGATCGGATGCCTTTTTTGTATATGCTCATTTGACTATTGCAGATTCGCTCTTTCGTCTTCGATTTTTGCAGCAGCTTTAAGTGCAGCAGTAACTCTGTAAGTAGAAGCTCCCTGTGTTTGTGTCTTGATCTTAGTGATATAAGAAGAGTAGTTTGGTAAAGCCGGAGCTTTCACTACATCTTTTGTTCTGATCATGAAAACAGCCATTTGTCCTTCAATTAATTTTGACGTTTTACCGTTTCCTAATCCAAATGCCGTACCAACAACTTTTGGCTCCTGACCGATATTTGGAATACTTGGGTTATCAAGTGTTACATTAGTAGCCAGTCCAACAGTTGCGCCCGATTTCTGAGCTACTGCTTCTAAAGTAGAACCAGTCATTTTAGCTTTGATCAATTCTGCTTTTTTCTGGTTTCTTAAGATTGGCGCTACCACTTGTTTTGCTTCTTCTAAACCAATGAAACCTGTTTCGTTTTTAGTTTTCAATTTCGCAATGATGTGTCCTTCCAAGTTGTCAAATTTCTTAACCGCTCCTTCTTTAGTATCTTTATTGAAAGCCCAAAGTACGATTTGTCTTTGATTTTGAATTCCCGGTAAGCTTTCGTCTGTAGCTTTAACGTTCATAGCCGGTACTACCGCTAATCCCATTTCTTTAGCTACTTTGTCAAAATCTTTATCAGCAGCTTCTGCTTCTAATTTTGTAGCTTTTACGTAAATCGCATCAGCAGTTGCCTCAGACGGCTCGATTTTTTGTGCAATTGTCGCTAAACGAACCGCATCATATTTATCGGTGATTTTGATAACGTGGTATCCGTATTCTGTTTCAACCAATCCGATTTTTCCAACCGGGTTGTTGAAAACGAAATCGTTGAATGTTTTTACCATTTGTCCCGGTCTGATGTTGTCATACTCACCACCTGTTTGTTTAGAACCCGGATCATCTGTATTGGTCATCGCCAACATTGCAAAGTTTGCAGGATTAGCCAAAGCTTGTTTTAACAAGTCTTCTGCTTTTGCTTTTGCTTCTTCTTTAGTTCTTGTAATACCTGGCATTTTACCGGCAAATCCAACTAAAATGTGGCTTGCTTTTGCAGTAGCATTTCCTTTTCTCCCCATCATTTTAGAAAGACAGTAGTAACCGTCATGAATGTATGGTCCGAAAACTTCTCCAACCGGAAGGTTGAATAATTGCTCCTGGTTTTCTAAAGGAAGGTCTTTTTTAGCTACATAAGAAGAATCGAATTTTACATCCGAATTTGCATTTACAAACTCTTCTACGTTTTTAGCACCTTTGAATCCAGGTAAGGTATCGTTAGTACCAGTTTTTTCATTGTAAACCACTTTACCTGATAATAATCCGGTAATTGTTGTTTTCATTTCAGCCTCATCTTCTTTTGAAGGTTTGTTTTCAAAGAAAACATACTCCACTTCACGAGAAAAGTCTGATTTATATTTTTTGCTGTTTTTCTTAACATAATCCATGATTTCAGTATCAGAAACTTTCACCTGATCGTCATTGATTGTTGTATAAGGAACGGCTACATAATCAAAGTTAACTTTGTTATTTTCTCTTCCGTAAGCTTCTTTACCGTCATTTTTAGTAACTACAAGACCCGCTTTGATCATGGTATAGTACATTTGCTCGGTTGCCATCTGCTCCAATTGTTTCTCATAATCCAACCAGTTTTTCCACTGATCCGGCTGAGACGAACGGATGCTCGCTACGAATTCGTTGAATTTATTATTATCAAATTGACCGGCAGCATTTAAGAATCTTGGATCCTGTGCGAAATTCGGGTTTTGTTTGATAACATTAACCATTTGGTCTTTTCCGATTTTCAATCCTAATTTTTCAAATTCAGCACCTAGAAGGATTTGCTTAACTTCCTGATCCCAAACTCCGTTTGAAGCTTGCGTATTCGTAATTCCCTGACCGTTTTTTTCGGCCATTGCTACTTTCTGCAAAAATTCCTGAGCTGAGATATCTACTCCATTAACACTCCCCACGTTACGTGAACTTTGTCTAAACCCTCCGCTGTTGATAACGTCACCAACTACGAATGCTAACAAACAAAATCCGATAACCCCAATTAAAAGAATCGAACGTTGTCTAATTTTTGATAAAACTGCCATCTTATATGATTATTTTTTTTATTCAGTGGGCGAAAATACAATTATCTATTTAATAATAAAAGATGTGTCGCTATATTTTCAATTATTTTTACTTTTTTATTGGGATATTTCTTTATTCCCGGATGCGAACCTCAATTAGTTCAATTTTTTTATTGGATGCTTCCCGAATCAGTATTTTAAAATTGTGCAGGTTCAATTCCTGTCCTTCCTGCGGGATTTCCTTTGTAGCGTGCACGATAAAGCCTCCCAGGGTAACATAGGAATCGCTCTCCGGAATTTTCAGACTGTATTTCTGATTAACGTATTCTACGTTTAACCGGGCCGAAAATAAATAGGAATTATCTTTTCTTTTTTCTTCGATCAATTCTTCCAGATCGTGCTCGTCTTCAATTTCACCAAAAAGCTCCTCAATGATATCTTCCACGGTAACGATACCCGACGTGCCACCATATTCGTCCATTACTACCGCCATACTTTTCCGTTTCTTGGTCAGTATATCCAGAACTTCCTTTATTAAAACCGTTTCCGGCACATATTCTATAGGGATCATGACGGTTTTAATATCCACCGGTTTTTTAAACAGTTCAAAAGAGTGCACATATCCGACCACATTGTCCAGGGTATCGTTATAGACCACGATCTTGGAATATCCGGTTTCGATAAACAATTCTCTTAATTCGCTAACCGGATCTTCAATTTCCACTGCCGAAATCTCCGTTCTGGGCGTCATAATATCGCGGACTTTTAAATCGGAAAATTCGAGGGCATTCTGAAATATCTGTATTTCGGTATCTATTTCCTCCTGGTTTTCGGCCGCATTCATCTGCTCGCTGATATAGGTCCCCAGTTCGCCTTTATTAAAAGACAGCTGTTCTTTATCGCTTTCCAGTTTAAAAATACAAACGATTACTTTATCGGCTATGCCGACAATAATTTTTGAAATCCCGGAAAAAAGCAGGTAAAATCCATAGGCCGGCAGTGCCAGTACTTTTATTAAGGTATTCGGGTAAATCTGAAAGATCACTTTGGGCAAAAAACTGGAAGTCAGCAAAATCAGCAGTGTTGCAATCACCACCTGCATTATGAGCATTACAAAAGGAGTGAATGCCACGCCCTGCTCCCGCAGCAGCTGAACCACAAGTGCACTGGAAAAATAACCGTAAATAGAAAAAACAATGCTCTTGCCCAACAGCATCGAGGCGATGAATCGGGACGGTTTTTCGGTTAGTCTGGACAGTATTTTCGAGAAAAAGGTATTTTGTTTTTTCTCAATGCTCAGATAAACTTTGTTGGAAGCGATATAAGCGATTTCCATTCCAGAAAAGAAGGCGGAAAGTATTAAACAGCTTATGATTATCGCAATTTCCATATACTTGTTTTTTTGGGGTACTACCTTTTCATTTTATCGGAGAAATGGCGTCTGAAGAAGAACATAAAAAGTGCCGCTGCCGCAAAAAGAAAACTGATGATATAATTTTCTCCTGCCTGTAATTGCGTTACACCTTCATAAATAAACAATACTGCAACAACGATATACAGATAATGAACATATTTTAAAACTCCCATAATTTATTCCAATTTTGATATTTCTCCTCTATTCTGTTGGGCATTCATAACCGAAAAATCTTTACTAAAATCGATTCCTTTTCCTTCCAGATAACTATTGGCATCTGTAAATTTAAAGTATTTCTCGGTAAAAAACCATTCATTTTTCTGATCGTAATACAATTGTTCCGTCTGCAGTACTTTGCCGTCACTGGATGTAATCTTTACATGCCCCTGCAAATCAATAATATCTGTTTTGGCATAGGTAATGGCATAATCCGACTCCACATAGCTTTTTTGTGCTTTTTCATCAAAAAGCGTTACAAACACTCCTTTTGGAAATTCAGTATAAGGATATTTTAAATTTGAGAAATCCAGCAGCTTCGGACTTACCAATATCGCTTTTATCTTTCCGGAATCGGTATATTTCAAATTAACGTTTTCCGCTTCGCCAATGGGAGAAAACGGAACGGCATTAATTCGCTGTACCTCTTTGAAATTGCTTTCGCATGAAAAAAACAGAGTCACAGCAAGAACTGTGACTACATGTAAAAGATATTTTTTAGACTTGACCTTCATCGTCTTACAATCAGGTTATATACTATTCGTATTTTGTTCTCTTAAACCACAAATCGTTTACGGAAAGACCGATATAAACGCTGAAATAGTTTTCCTTGATAAGGTTACTGCTTGTCGTTCCTTTGCTTCCGTATTCAAAACCAATATTCAGGTTCGACAAACTTTTTCCGATCGGGAATCCGAAACCGGCATTGATCCCGTAATCTTTAATGGACTGATTGTTGATTACCAATCCTGTATTTTCATATCGGAAACCGGCTCTGTAGGTAACTCTGTCAAAATAGCTTGTAAAAGAGTTAAATTTAGGTGTGAAGTACCCACCGATAACATATCGCTGTGATTTTTCGAATTCCACATTCGTGATTTCGTCAAAACGGTTTAAGAATTTACTTTTATCCTGCATGGTAATTTCTGCTCCCACAAACCATTTTTTAGTAACTCCGATACCGGTTCCCAAAGCATATTTAGCCGGTAGTTCGAAATCGGTTCTTGTAGGATCATAATCTTTAGTATCCGAAACCAGTTCCGATCCGTTAGCCGAATAGGTAATGGTTGCTACCGATCCGGTGTTATCCGATTTCAGCGTGCTTTTAGGTGAATACGTTAAACTGCTGATCCAGTCATATTTCTTATTTAATTTTGTCTGATAGATTAATCCGGTATTAAAAGCAACACCACTGTATCGCGACGTATTGATCTCTCTTTTTCCTAAGTGAACATCTTCAACAAATCCAACCGATTTTGTTTCCACTCTTCCGAAGTTATATTGAAAATCAGCTCCGATGCTCAATTTTGAAGTAATTTTATATCCTAATCCTAAAAACACATTGTTAACGCCTCCTTCACCTGTGAATCGCTTATCAATATTTGCTGTTTCTCCGGTAGATAATGAGGTTGTTGTTTTCTGATCCACTTTATATCCTACAGAGGAATACGGCATCAAACCAAAAGACACTCCCATTTTCGGGCTGATCGGAAATCCTAAAGCCAGATAATCAAAAGTTGTTCTGCTGGCTGTTTCTTTCTGGGTCTCGTTCTTAAAAGTCGTATTCTTAGTAGTGGCTCCCACTGTAAAAGCGGTTAGCTTTAAAGAGGCAAGTGATGCCGGGTTTTGCAGATTAAGGTGAATACTATCCGGTAATATACCCAAACCTCCCATTGCCTTGTTTTCATGCGTTCCTCTGTATTTAACATCGCCAATACCGTAAAACGAATAAGGTGAAGCGGTACCTTCCTGCGCAAAAATCACAGAAGAAAAAAGCAAACTAATGCCTAGAATTATCTTTTTAATCATTTGTTGATTGTATATTGATATAAATGGTTCAAACTTTCCAATAGAAAATTTGGATTGGCAAATATGGTGTTTTTTACTCTTTTCGCCAAAAAATCCGTATCACCACCTGTTAAAATTACTGTTAAAACTTGATATTGTTCACGATAGCGTTCTATAAATCCGTCGATTTCCTGTAAAACCCCATTCACCACACCCGAATGTATCGCCTGTTTTGTGGAGTCACCAATAAAACCCTCAGGACTTTCCAGAGTTAATAACGGCAGTTTTGCCGTATAATTATGCAGGGCTTCATAGCGGAGGCGAAATCCCGGCGAAATGGCTCCGCCCAGATAATTATCGTCTGCATCAACAAAATCATAGGTAATACAGGTTCCGGAATCGATAATCAGCCGGTTTTGCTTCGGGTATTTAAAAACCGCTCCGGCTGCCAGCACCATTCTGTCTACACCCAAGGTTTTAGGTGTTTCATAGCGGTTTTCAAAAGGCATGCTGCTATCGGACGTTATTTTATACAACTCTACTCTCTTTTCAAGCCATTCCAGAACCGTTTCATCCAAAAAACCGACCCTGGACAGCGTTGCCTTTGTAATTACCGGGTACTGCCGGAAAATATTTTCCAGTTTTTCAACCGCTTCTTTTTTATCAAAAACCGCATCCAGAACAAAGGTATCCCCCTCAAATACAGCCGCTTTTATTCTTGTATTTCCAACATCTATAGCTAAAAGCATTCTTTCTTTAATTAGATTTCAAAGATACAAATAGATTTTTTTATCAAATTGTTTTGGATAAATAAAAAATGCCCCTATATTTGCACCCGCAATAAGGAAGGTGCCTTAGCTCAGTTGGTAGAGCAATGGACTGAAAATCCATGTGTCCCTGGTTCGATTCCTGGAGGCACCACTAGAAAATCGCAAAGCAAATAAACCCCTGGATTTATCATTCAGGGGTTTTATTTTGCGGTAAATCCACTGCCCAATCCGGCAGCCTCCTGTATTATTCAACAGGTATATAAATTTCCGTTTTTAGTTTTTCCGGTTCCGTTTTGTCCGGATTATTACAATACTTCTCAAAGGAATGATAATCCCTTAACTGAAGATTCTTCTCCGGTAAAAGTGTACCGTAAATCCTGTCGTAAACCGCATCCAGATTATGATAAGGCCCTTTATAAAGAAACACGGCAAATTTCCCGCCTTTAATTTCTTTCACGCCGATATCGCCCTGCGGCTTCGCTTCCTTTTTAACGGCAAGACAAATATCCGTACGCAGCTTCTCACTTTTTGTTACTTTAGGATCATCATAATAAATAGCCAGATGCTCCATTCCGGCCGAAAATAGTTTATGCTCTTTTACGAACTGCCACAAACGCTGCCAGGACCCTGCAAAATCCAGACTTCCGTATTGACCGGAGAGATTGATATAAATGAGCTGTTTGGCCGCAATATCCATTACTTTAAAACCGGTAATATTTAACGGTACATTTTTTTCTACTGTTTTCATAATCTTATATTCTTTATTAGTTCTGTAATCCAATGGCGAAATACCATATTGCTGCCGGAATGCTTTGGAAAGCGAAGTAGGCACTTCATAACCCACTTTATAAGCAATTTCCGAAATGGAAAAATCTGTATACCGTATTAGTTTTGCAGCAGTTTCCAGCCGTACCCGGACAATATAACTCCCAATGGGCTCTCCGATAAAAGCACGGGTTATGCGGTGAAAATGATACGGCGAAAAGTGACTTATTGCCGCCAGTTTTACCAGGTCAACCGGTTCATCCAGATGATTATTAATGTATTCCACAATTACATTGATCTGTTTTTTATATTCTGCTATCGTTGCTATTCGCTGTTCCATACTTTCTTTATATTATAACCCTAAAAGCTTTATTATTTCTGCCGCATATACCCCGGCAATAAAAACCATCACAATCAGTATATTGACAAGCCATCCGGTTCCCAAAACCTTACCGGCGTTATTCCCTGAAACATACCACACATTAAAGACAATACTGAACGTCATGATAAAGTGCGAAAACCGGACAAACAATTCTGTTTTTACCATATTCAATAGGCTTATTTGTTTCCTCAAAAGTATAACGCAGCGGTCTTTTACACCTGTCCTATCTTGCTAAATTACAATCCTTTTTTTCATAAACATTTAACACCACATCCTGCTATTACAATAGCACTGAAATCTTTATCTTTGATATCCAATCTGATTCCCAAAACATGAACTCAAAAATAGCAGGCTTACTACTAACCGTAACAACTGTTTGTTTCGGACAAAACAATCCTAACCAAACCGCTCATCAAATGATCGACTTTGTAAATCCAATGATCGGAACACACAAAATGGGACACACTTTTCCGGGTGCCACAACCCCATTCGGTATGGTACAGCTAAGTCCGGAAACCAACAATGTAAACATGTTTGCAGATGGCAAATACAATCCCGACACTTATAAATATTGTGCCGGCTACCAATATGACGACACCACAATCTTCGGATTCAGCCATACTCATTTCAGCGGAACCGGACATGCCGATCTGGGCGATTTCCTGATTATGCCCACAACCGGAAAACTACAGTTAAATCCCGGCAAAGCCAACGAACCCGGCAGCGGTTATTTTTCGACATTTTCCCACACTACCGAAGTGGCCAAACCGGCCTACTACAAAGTACAGCTGGACAGCTACAACATTAAAGCAGAATTAACCGCCAGCGACCGCGTAGGATATCACCAATACACCTTTCCAAAATCCGATTCGGCACACATCCTGCTGGACCTGATGTACAACATCTATAACTATGACGATAAAAACACCTGGGTCTTTGTTCGCGTAGAAAACGATTCCACCGTGACCGGCTACCGCCAGACCAATGGCTGGGGAAGAACACGCACAGTGTATTTTGCCATGCAGTTTTCCAAACCCTTTGTATCCTACGGTCACAAGAAATATGACAAGACACCGTATAAAGGTTTTTACGGACGTTTTAATGAAGAAGAAAATTTCCCTGAAATGGCTGGGAAAAATATCCGCGCTTACTTTAATTTCAAAACGGATGAAAACGAAAAAATCGGTGTAAAATTCGCACTGTCCTCCGTGAGCACCGCCGGAGCCTTATTAAACCTAAAAACGGAAATTCCGGGCTGGAACTTTGAAAAAACAAAACAGGAAAGCCAGCAGAAATGGAATAAAGAGTTGGCCAAAGTTACCGTTGAAACCACTACTCCCGCAGAGAAAGAAACGTTCTACACCGCACTGTACCACACCATGCTGGGACCTATTCTATATGAAGATGCAGACGGAAACTACCGCGGACTGGATCAGAACATCCACCAATCGGAAGGATTTACCAATTACACCGTATTTTCCTTATGGGATACCTACAGGGCTTTACACCCGTTATTCAACATCATCCAGCCGAAACGCAACAACGACATGATCAAGTCCATGCTGGCTCATCACGACCAAAGCGTTCACAAAATGCTTCCGGTATGGAGCCATTATGCCAACGAAAACTGGTGCATGATCGGCTACCACTCCATTTCTGTTATTGCCGATGCCATTGCCAAAAACACTACCGACATCGACCTTAACCGCGCCCTGACCGCCGGAAAAAATACTGCGACCGTTCCGTATTTCGACGGCCTGGACAGCTATATGCAGCTTGGTTATGTTCCGGAAAACAAAAGCGGCAACTCCGTTTCCAAAACACTGGAATTCGCTTATGACGACTGGTGTATCGCGCAAATTGCAAAAAAAGCAAATGCAACCAAAGACTATGAAACATTTACCAAACGTTCCGAAAACTACAAGAATGTTTACGATCCTTCCATTGGCTATATGCGTCCGAAATTAAGTGACGGAAAATGGCGGGAAAATTTCGATCCGTTAGACACTCACGGACAGGGCTTCATTGAAGGCAACGCCTTGAATTACGGCTTGTATGTTCCGCATAAAATTGACGACATGATCGAAATGATGGGCGGGAAAAACAAATTCTCCAACCATCTGGACCAGATCTTTACAATCAAGCTTGCCGATAAGTATATCGAAAAAAATGAAGACATTACCCGCGACGGTATCATTGGCAGTTATGTACACGGAAACGAGCCCGGACACCACATTCCGTACCTGTACAACTGGACAAACAAACCGTGGAAAACCCAGGAACGCGTTCGTATGATTATGAATACCATGTATTCCAATTCTATTGACGGTTTGTGCGGCAACGACGATGCCGGCCAGATGAGTGCCTGGTATATTTTTAGCGCGCTCGGATTTTACCCGGTACTGCCCGGCTCCGACCAGTACGCGATAGGCAGTCCGATGGTTAAAGCGGCAACCTTACAGCTTGAAAACGGAAAAACCTTAAAAATAAAGACCGTTAACCAGGCTCCGGAAAATGTATATGTACAGAAAGTGACTTTAAACGGTAACGAAATTGACCGGAATTATTTACTGCACAGTGAAGTTTATGACAATAGTGAAATCACTTTTTACCTAAGCAGCAAACCAAAGCGATAAGTGATGCCATAATTCCAAAAAACTAAAACATTACCCACTAAGCAGTTACGTTTTTTATTACATTTTTTCATAAAAAAGCATTGGAAAACAAAAAAACAATTCTATATTTGCACCCGCAATAAGGACGGTGCCTTAGCTCAGTTGGTAGAGCAATGGACTGAAAATCCATGTGTCCCTGGTTCGATTCCTGGAGGCACCACTTAAATAAACCCTTGATATCCCAAAGATTCAAGGGTTTTTTGTTTCCAGTTCCTAAATATGGTTAAATATTATTCGCTAAATCAATATTAACAGAACTTCTACAAAATATTATCCTAGAAATTATTCACAAAAGGACTTATTAGACACCTTTGGCTCTAAACTTGGACAATATTTTTTAAACACACTTTTAAAAGAATCTTCAATTAACTGAGTCAACTCGACAACCTTACTTTTTGGAACCTGATATAATACTGCATCATGCATTGGTAATAAAAATTCAACTTCCTTGCTCTTCAAATAAATCTCAATAATGACATCTTTTAAAATCAAAGACGCTGTACCTTGAATTCTTTGGCTAATTAGCCATCCCTCCGTTCTATTTTCACTATTTATCAAACTTTTATACCTTCTATTCCCTAAAGTAGTTTCTATAAAACCATCTCTTTTAAATTTTTCAAAAATTGTAGTTTCAAAAATTTCTAAATTAGGAAATTCCTTAAAAAACAAATCAAGATTTTTTCCGCTATACTTCAGAATATTTTCTTTGCTCATCCCATAACAATAACAAAAAAATATTTTCTTTGCTAAATCTCTTGGCACAGTTTCATTTCCTAGCTTATTGCTAATTTCATTATAGATATCTTTATTATTATACATTTCAATCAATTTCAAATCCTTTGCCTCAAAGGCCAAAATACCTGCTTCAAATTGACTATAATCAATATATACCAACTCCATTTCTGATTTTGGAATAATAATATCTCTATACTTTTTATTTAACTGCTGCAATGAAGGTGACGTAGCTAAAATTCTCCCTGTAATTGTCCCAAAATAATCCAAGAGAGGATTGATATAACCTACATCCAAAGCCCCTATCCTCATAAGAATAGTTTTGTCTTTTGTTAGTTTTTTTTCTAAATAAAGTAGATTAATAAATTTCGAATTATTTTTCTGAAGTTTTATTGCGTCCCAAAATTCTTTTGAGTTAACTTTTATTTCTTTAAACCATGGAAAATCCTTAACAATTTTGCTCTGAATATTCTCATAATCATACAATGAAAAAACTCCAAATTCTAACTGAAGTCTATTTTTCACCTCATATAGCTCAATATTGACTTGCTCAATATACTTTTTTGTTTTCTTTGAATCTATTCGGATACCGTTGTTATAACACTCAAATAAAATGTTATTCAATTTACTTTCTATCCTTTCAAATCTTTCCTTTTCAGGTGATTCCAACAGTTCATTTTTTATCCCTATATATATATTTTCAATACAATCAAGCATAAACGAATAAACCGTCATCACATTAATTTCACCTGAATTAATTCCCAACACTACAGCCTTCGCTTTTTCAACTTTTTTTTGAAATTCATTTATGCTCAAACCATAATCATTGGGATTCAAACCACTCATAAGGTTCCAAATTAGCCAAGGCCTATCTTCTCTTTTATATTCATTTTTAGATCTTCCAATAAGTTGGCGCTTTAAATTTTCGACATCTATAAAAGCTAAATTTTCCCCTAAAGGAATCTCATCAATAAGATTTACATAGTCAAATGAAATTATTGTTGTCTTACCATTTCCATTTAAAAAATTCAATTCATTACAAATTTTAAACTTTTGACCGATTTGCTTCGTAAAGAACGAAATATGTTTATTCCCTTTATTATAAGATACATGTTTAAGTACTATTATTTCCATTCTTTATTATAACGATATTAATGTTGGCACATCATTTATTACCTGAGATATTTTAAGTTTGGGTAGATCAGACACAAACACTTCTTTCTTTTCATCATACAACTTCACATGCAAGTCTTCCAAATCTTTTAATATAACATTCGTATTTATCTCGTTGGGTGAAACATTTCTTAAAGCAATTAGAGCATTTCTCTGCAAAAAGTAGTTATTTGACAAATTACCTTTATTAAAAGAACTTAACATTACATGTTTGTAGTTTCTCCAATCTATTGAAGCTAAGTAAATATATGACCCTGCGGTATTCGCTTGATTTAGCTGATTTGTACTTTTAATATTTGATAGAGCAATCTGTATTAAATCGTCATCAGAATGCTTCATGTAACTCAAAAATAACCATAGATAATATGTTTGACTTTCGTAAATATTTTTAAGATTATCTTTAATTATTTTTTTAATCTCATTAAAGTTTTCCTGCCTAAAATAACTTTTATCTATAGACATTAATAACTTTACAAATGATGTTGTTAACCACGGTTGGTTATCCAATTCCGCCAAGACATATTCAATTATTCTTGAAAAATCAATTATATTTTGCAAACCTTTTGTTCTTGCAAAAAGCTGTAGCTTATTTATACAAAATCCTAGCTTCCTTTTCTTTAAAAATTTTTCTTCGTCATTAGTATTACCAACCACCTCCACAAATAATTTATAAGTCATATGTACAGCTTTCTGAACATCTCTTTTCCTTTTTGCACTTAATAAACTATTTATTTGATCAATTTCGACTAACGACTCCGGCAAAAACTCTTTTATAATATCTTCATCACTTTTTAAATCAAATATTGTAGTTTTAGATGAATTTAAATTCAATCCTAAATCTCTCATTGCTATCGATAAATCATAAATTGCTTTAACAGCCTCAGCCTTTGATTCACAGACAATTCTAATATCATCCATATATCTATAGTAATATTTATGGTTATTAGAATAAATCATTATTTTATCAATCTTATTAAGAAAAATATTAGCTAAAAAAGAGGAAGCATCTCTATTTTGAGGTATTCCAAATTCAGAATTTATCTGCTTATCATTCCATTCTTTTATCAATTCCCCGATACCATCAACAATCCTAGATAGTTCATCTTTTATACTATTCTCTGCATAATCATGAATTAAACTTTTTAAATATTCTGATAATAAAGTAGTGTTGATATTTTCAAAAAAGTTAGTTATATCGGCAACTACCAAAAAAGGCCTACCTTCTGTCAAAACAGATTTTGTTTGATAAACATATTTTTTCCATTGCTCAATTGAGTAATGGAACATATATTTATGATTCGATTTTCCCGAATTACACCTAAATGAATAAACTTGTGGATGTAATACATTATCAAGATTTTCAGACAATCTATCAACATAAGCTTGATAAACAATTCTATCAATAAAACTTGTTTCAATGGCCGGTCTTGTTGAATATCCCGACTTTGGAACTGTAAAGTGTTTAGCAAGCGAAGACGGTTTATATAGTTTGTTCTCATTTATTAATTTCTCAACTCTTCTATAAAAAAATGTCTTAGATAATAAAAATCTGAAATTTATCGGATCCTGAAACCAATCATCTTTCAAATCACTTTTCAATCTTTCTATTGCTCTCCAAATGTTTAATTCACAATTATTAATTATGATTTTCTCATAATTAATAATACTACCATCAGCTTCCTTCAACCCTATCTTAAGAGTATGATTAATATGTTTGACATATTCCAAAGAAGAATCAAAGGCACTTATTTTTTCATTTATTAAATTATGATTAATTTTTTTTACAACAATTGCTCCTGCAAAACCATTAGAATCAGAAATCTGCGTGATTAAACCAACTAAAACTGAACGATTAGAATAAAACAAACCAGCTCCAGAATAGCCAGCTATTTTTTCTTTTGCTTCTTCATCACTAATAGATGAAAGACATTCAATGTCAAACGTATTTAAATTGTTTGCCGATAATTTTCTTTTAAATTTTAATTCGTAAGGAGAGTTTTGCTTGAATTTAGGGTAACCGTAAGAATTAAAATAACCATTATGATTAATATCACCTCCCAAAATAAGCTCTCTCAGGTTTTCAGATTTATACTCTATAAGCATAATTGCTAAATCTTGCTCATATATGGGAATAATTTTATCACTTTTAACAGTATAATCATCATAATCACCATTCTCATTTTGCCAATAGACTGCAACCTCTTTTAGATTACCCTCATTTAAGTATTTTGCTCCATCTCTCTTTCCGTATAAACAATGTAAAGCTGTGAAAATATAGTGGGTATTACACGTATTATTTGTTTTATAGATAACACCTGTACCAATAATTTTTTCGGTTGAACCATTAAACATGGGCTCAAGTCTCACAGTATTGGCTTTTAACAAACTTGCTTGGTTATCATTTAATATAGATTCTTCATTCATAAGTCTACTATATATCCGTTTTTGTAATTAGGTTTTAAACAAGAGAAGTTATATCTTTCAAAATCATTGTTAGTAAATTTCAAATTATCTACAACTTCATCATAGTTGAAAATAAAAAAGTCTTTTTCTCCATTTTTATATGGTCTATTCAACACTTTTGCAAATGTCAACTTATTTGGAAGGTTTGATTTTTTTCCATTCGTACTGACAATAAAGTAGTTTGAATCAATCATTTCCATAAGTTGCAAGCTTAAGCTTCTCTTACTTGCATGATGTGATAATTTTATTAAATCAACTCTTAATCTTTCTATTCCCCTTAATTTAATAAGCTTTTTAACTGAATTTTCGACAACATCAGGATTGGCATCCCCTAAAAGAAATATTGATTTATTATTTACTTCTATCAAGAGAGCAATACTGACTCTGTTTTCAATTGTAAAATCTAACTCTTCATTTTTATTTTTGAAAATCTCAGGGTTTTTATTAATCAATTCCTCCACTGTATAATCATAATCGTTGGCTTCAGAAGAAATGTCATGTGAGTTTTTATCAATCAATTTGTTTAAATCCTCCTCAAGAGGAGACAATAATGAAATTTGAGCCCCAAAGAATTTTAAGACTTCAAATTCATTTATAATTATGTTGTTTTTTCTGGGAATATTAGAGTCCTTAATTAAACCTTGAATTTTGCAACTTTCAAGATAACTTATATCATTGTTGTCTTGAAAATTTGATTCTTCAAAAGAATTAAACCAAATGCACTTGATTAAACTATTATCTATTGAACTATCATTTAGCAAATATTGAATTCCCTTCACATGATCTTGATCTGTATGAGTTAATATCAATAAATCGATATTCTCATTTCTATCCCTTATTTCTAAAATTTCAGATTTCAGAAAAGCTTCATATTCAGATTTTTTATTTCCTCCATCAATAATAATATTTTTATACTTTTCGTCATTTCCAAGGAATCTTATTATCAAAGAATCTCCATTTCCAGCTTTAAGAATTTTTAAAGTATTACCCATACAACTTTATTAATTAAGTAAATATAATACAAATATTTTCTTAATTAAGAATATTACCACCAATCATATTACGTACTCTCCTCTAAGTCATTTACAGTTTAATATGATATACACTATACCATCCTAAACTCTCATAAACCTACATTAACCGCTTTTTTTCTTTCATAAGATTCACAACTCTTAAAAATGGTCAAATATTTATTGATAGCTATAAGTAGCTATTGGAGTTTAGATTACATTAGAAACAACACGTCAAAGCGTTTTGTCTTTTTAGCAATACCTGCACTCTTATATACTTCTCAAAAAACTACTGCTTTACATTAAAATCAAGATCGGCAATTCCGATTCCATTATATCCGGAGCTGTTTTTTTGCTTTATTTTTATTTATTTACTGCAACCCTTATTGATTTTTCACTCTTATAATAAATTTAAAGTATATTAACCTAATTTATTTTTATTATGAAAAAAATACTACTTGTTCTAATCCTGGCAACCGGTTTATTACAAACATCCTGTAGTGAGGACCTGGTTTTTAATTCGACAGCCACCAATGCTGCAGAGGTTTATGTTGCCGGTCAAAAAGACAGTCAGGCCTGTTATTGGAAAAACAACCAGCCTAATACATTAGATTCCGGAGGCTATTCGGGCACTATGGCAAACAAAGTGATCGTAGCAAACAGCAATGTTTATGTTTTGGGTATAGGCGTTGGAACAACGGTTCTCGAAACAGTTCCTATGTTTTGGAAAAACGGGGTTTTCACAAATCTGAAAACCAGCTTAAGCACAAATGAGGAACAGGTGGTGAGCATTACTGATATGGAAATAATCGGAAATGATGTTTATTTTGTTGGCTACACAAAAAAACCGATCATAACTTTTGATGACTATACGCTTGCCTATTGGAAAAACGGTGTTAAAACAAGCGTTCGCAATTATGGCAGTCACGTGCATAACCTGCCTAAAATAAAAGTACTAAACAGCAATGTTTATATAACGGCTTCAGGCAGCGGCAACGAAACAATTAATGGCTATTATGCAAACAGCGTTTTTAACGAGATTCCAAATGCCATAATAAACGGTCTGGCCGTAAGCAACAACGAAGCATTTGCCTACGGAGTATTGAATAATACCGGTTATTATAAAAACATAAACACCAACTCCGAAACCTCACTTCCGGCACCCATAAACGGAATTACAAAAATGTATTTTGCAAATGACATGTATCTTACAAACGGTTCTAACACCATTTACAAAAACAGCGTTGTATTCGACAACAGTCAGCCGGAGTTGGGAGGTATTGTCGATTTTAAAATTCAAAACAATGGTGCCTACAAGATAACACAGGCAGCACTAGGAGATGGCTATAGCAGCTATTTAATTGTAAACGGCGTGGAAACGATGCATATAAATGACTCCGATGGCACATTTATGTCGGTTTTTGTGGTTCAAAATTAGAATATGGCAACCTTCAACTGGAATGAAATTTACATCAGCACATCCCCAAAATTACTGGGGATTTGTCGCAGGTATATAAAAGATCTTGCCACTGCCGAAGATATTATCCAGGATTCTTTTATTGTGGCGATCCAAAAGGAAAACACGCTGAAAGACGCAAACGCTTTAAATGGCTGGTTAAGCAGAATCGTGATTAACATGGCTATCCATCATTTAAAAGAGACCAAAAAAATAAACTTCTCAACCGATCAGGACTGTGAAATTGTTGATTCAACTACACTTATGAACACCTTAGAAACCGATATCAAAAGCATCCTTCTGACTTCTGATTTAGAAAAAAATGACATCTTAGAAGCGATCGATCAATTGCCGGAACATCATAAATCCGTTTTTAACCTATATGTCATCGACCAGTTTTCGCATAGTGAAATTGGCAAAATACTCCATATCTCAACCGGCACTTCAAAATCACATCTGTCCAGAGCCCGGAAAGCGATTCAGGCATTTTTACTCGAAAAAATACAGGGAAAACCGGTTGACAAGAAAAAGAAACGCCGCATTGCTTTTTTACTTTTCCTCGGATTCGGAAACCAGATGTTTGCCAATTATTGCCAAAAACAGTTCCGGGATTTTGAAATAAAACCACAGAAAAAATTAGAATTAAATCCGGAAAAATCACTCATTCCAAACGAGTTTATCGGTTTACCCAAAATAGCTTCCGCATCAAAGACCATAGCTGCAAGCATTGTTTTATCGGGGATAATCGGGGTTATTTTTTATGCTTATACCTACAACCATAAAACTATTTCACCAAAAAATGAACCGGAATCCAATAGGAAACCGGTAAAAAACACCACTACAAATCAATTACCGGTAAACACAACAGATTCCGTACAAAACAAAACTACCAACACTCCAAAACCAGATAGAACGAAAGCCGTTTCCACTCCGGAAAAAGCAACGGTTTTAAAAAATAATGCTCCGAATACTACGGCAAACCCAATAGTTACAACACAAAAAGATTCGATAAAAGAAGAACCTCAAAAAGTAGTTGTCATTAAGAAACAAATTGTAAAAAAAGACACTATTTATGTTACGAGATAAAATCCTGATCTTTTTATTAGCCTTTACCGGTTTTGCTTTTTCGCAGGACAAAAAAACAGACACTATTTTTGTTTATGAAGAGGTTGTTGTATACGACACAGTTTTTGTAGAAAAACCGTTTACCAAAATAGACAAAGCCGTTTTTACTTCGGAAACCAATAAAAAAGACAAACTGGAATTGGTTCAAAACGGAAAAAAATTCCAGGTCACAATCGACACTCTTATTCTGGTCACCGATAAAAAACGAATGGATAAAGAGAAAAAACAAACCTGGTTTTTTGGCGGGAAATTGCATCTTGGTATCGCCCGCAACAGTCTTTTTAAAGAAATGAATGCTCCGAATACTACCGGTATTGGTTTGGGCATCTGGACACGGAAAGCCCTTTTTAATTCCAGTTTTTCTGTTGGAATAGGAATTGACGCCTTTTATTGGATGGGCTCCTTCTCGTTCAATGCCTCACAAAATGACGGTATCCTTAACGGTTATTATTTTACAAACAATAATGCTCCTAAACTTTTCCAGGCTATTGACAACAAAAATTTCCAGCTACAGCTTCCGGTTCAACTCTATTACAGAATAAACAAATTCACGCCTTCCATAGGGGCGTTTGCCAGCACAAGCACTTATAAAGCCCAGTTTATCGGTTCTTCCGGAAAGCTGCCTTTAATCTTTGACGAGACACAGCGTTTTAAAGCCGAAGCACTACAGATAGGCTACCTTATTGAATTGCAGTATGCCATATCAAGCCACATTTCGGTTGCCCTGCATTTTAACTCCGGAAAATCCAATCATTTATTTTTCAGCAAGAGTGATGATAAAAATCAATTCTTTAAAACCAAAAATACATTTACCGAAAACAAATTCTTATTGCAGCTCATTTATAGCTTATAAAATACTCCCGGAACACCATTCCTAAAACACCCGGAAATCTACCTCTTTTCCTGTAGTCCTGCTATAAATAGTTACCGGACAACTGTCTGCATTGCGATCATTAAACCGCGTACTTTCTATTGCCAAACAGCATTTTCTTCGTAGCCGGAAAGTGTTAAAAACAGGTGTTTATACTGGCAAACGCTTTAAAATTTGCCCCTAATTTTATCTTCATATTGAAACGGATAGCTTCACGCTATTCCTCTTCAAAAGGCAATACAGACTGTATTCCTTTTGAAAGCGATAACACCAAACCACACAACAAATATCGTTATGAAAGAAAATACAAACAACCACTATGATGTGATTGTCATGGGCGGTGGTGCTATGGGCCTGGCTACAGCCTATCACCTGGGCAAACGAAAAGCCCGCACACTGGTTTTAGAGCAATTTACATTTGTGAACCAGCAAGGCAGTTCTGCCGGGGTTTCGCGTCAGTTCCGAATTCCGTATCCGGAAGAATATATGGTACAGATGGCTCTGGACTCGGAACCTTTCTGGGAAGAACTGCAAAGTCATACTTCCGTACCATTGCGTGACAAGGTTGGCACACTCTGGTTTGGCGATCCGGCTGTTCATTCTACCGAAGGCAATATTGCCGAAGCCGAAAAGGCTTTGGAAGCCCTGAACGTGCCTTACACAACGCTAACGTCAAAAGAAATAGAAGAAAAATACCATTTTAAAAATTTACCGGAAACCTATACCGGCCTGTTCCAGCCGGACGGCGCCAGTATCAATTTTAAAGCTACGATAGAAACGTTATTGGAACTTTGCAAGAAAGATCCTCATACAACCTTAGAGGAGCAGTCTCCGGTGATTAAAATCAAACAGGCCGACCATTTGTTTGAAGTCACCACTCCTAACGGCGTGTATATTTCCAAAAAAATTGTAGTGGTACCGGGACCTTATGTAAACAGCATTATTAATTTACTGCATTTTACGATAGAGGCAACTTACTGGAATATGGCATCTGCCTATTTTAAAAAGACCGATCCTTCCATACAGTACCCAACCTGGTTTGTATTCCAGAATCCGGAAGGAGAAAACGGCAACCAGTTTTACGGCTTCCCGGAAGTAGACTGGGATCACCCGGAATACATCAGGGTTGCACCCGATTTCGTTATCAACGATATTCCGGAACCGAACGACAGGAGCTTTATTCCTAACGAACAGGAGCTTGCCTATACTTCCCAATGGATTAAAGATCACATGACGGGATTAGATCCGGAACCGTACTATACATCCACCTGTCTGATTGCCCTGAGTAAAATCCCGAATAAAGAGTTATTGATCGATTTTGCCCCGTATTATGTCCCCAATCATAAAAACATTGTTGTCTACGCAACCGGATGGGCCGCGAAATTCACGCCTTTCCTGGGTAAAATTTTGTCCGATATGGCCCTGGACGGCACTACCGCATTCGACATTTCTCCTTTCCAGTTAGGAGATCGATTTTTTAAAGCATTTTAACTTAACCGCTAATATCCATGAATAAAAACACCCCTTTAAATTCGGGTAAGCATCCCGATTTAAAAATAGAAGTAGCCGTTATAGGCGCCGGAACTTCCGGTTTATACACCGCTTACCGATTGGTACAGGATAAAAAATTCAAAGCCGATCAGGTACAGATCTTTGATATGAACAGCAAACTGGGCGGCCGACTGGAATCGGTAGTTCTGCCCGGAATGGATTTCTGGGGAGAGTTAGGCGGCATGCGCTACCTGACCTCACAAGACATTGTGACCACCCTGATTGAAGGTTATCCGGTTACCGAAGGCGGTGTAACCAAACGCATCCCGATATTGTCCGGCACCATGACACCGGAACCATTCCCAATGGGAGATCCATCCAAATTACTGATGTATCTGCGAAAAGAGCGCTGCAAACAGGATGCCTGGAATGTGGCTCAGGATGCCGGCAAAAAACTGCAGACCCGTTATTATTTAAATGAAGACGATTTCGGTTTCAGTTCGGATCAGTTATTCAATAAAATCATTTATGATGTTTTAATGGCCGATCCCTGGTTTGTTAAGAATTATTCCGACAAGGTTGAAAAAACTTCCGAATACGACTATTCGTTTAAAATTACCAGCCGCGAATGGGATGATATCAAACCGGAATTAACCTACCTTTTTGACAATTCCCCGTATAATAAACGAAAAGTAAACGATATCGGTTTCTGGAATTTAATCAAGGATCAGGTTTCCCAGGAAGGCTATGAGTTTTTAGCCAATGCCGGCGGTTATTATTCCAATACGATCAACTGGAATTCGGCCGAAGCGTTTCCGTATATGGTTGGTGACTTTTCTTCAAACCCGGTTTACAAAACCATTAAAGAAGGTTACGACAGCATTGCCTATGCCCTTGCCAATACTTATATGGAAAATGACGGTGCCTGCATCTGGTCGGAAAACAAATTAATAACGTTTACCAAAAACCACAAAATCGGCACTCACAAATATGAGCTTACGTTCCTGAATCTGAAAACCAACACCCAATGGAAAGTATATGCCAATACGCTGGTTCTGGCAATGCCGAGAAGATCCCTGGAACTTCTGGATCAGGAAAATTTCTTTTTTGACATTAATGAAAATGAGGTGCTCAACAAAAATATCCGTTCGGTAATTATGGAACCGTCCTTTAAAATATTAATGGGCTTCCCTTATCCGTGGTGGAAAGAGCTGGGAATAGATTCCGGCCACTCCATTACCGATTTACCAATGCGCCAGTGTTACTATTTCGGCACCGATCCTAATAACGATAACTCCATGCTATTGGGCAGTTATGGCGATATGGAAACGGAAACGTTCTGGAAAGCCCTTTCTGACGACAAAATACTGTTTGAGGTTAAACCGGCAAAATCGGCATCATTAAAAGAACTGCTTCAGTTAAATGATGTGCAGGCAACCAAAATGATGGTGGGTGAAGTAATGAACCAGCTTCGCGAGCTACACGGCGACGATGTTACCATACCGGAACCGTATGTAACCTATTTTAAAGACTGGACAGACGATCCTTTCGGTGCCGGTTACCACGCCTGGAAAGCCGGTTATTCAGTAAAACACGTGATGCCGTATATGCGTAAACCAAAGGCTGACGAGCAGATCCATATTTGCGGAGAAGCTTATTCCGACCAGCAGGGATGGGTTGAAGGCGCATTTTGTGAAGCCGAAAAAATGCTTCAGGAATATTTCGGAATGGAACGTCCGTTTTGGCTTAGTCCGGAATATTATTTAGGATGGTAGTATAATGCTGATTTCTTCGGAAGTAAAAAAAACCCGCTTCCGAAGAAATTTATACCTTTTATATTTTCAGGTTTTCCAGTTCCATTGACAGGGCTTTTAAATCCTGTTTCATCAGGTTGATCTGCGATTCCAGCTGGTCATACATATTGGCACGATTGTCCAGTTCCTGTGCCGAATATTTACCGCCTTTTCCAAAATACAGTTCGATCAACTGTGTTTTCTTTTTGGAACGCTCATATTCGATCTGTCCGAAATTCATCCATTTCTCAATAATTTCCCGGCGAAAAGAAACCTTGTCCGGTTCGTTCGGATTGTGATAATTCAAGTAATACCATACTGCCGGCGGAAAAATCACAGAGGTCGGTCCGCCTTCCCAGATATCTTTCAGGGCATTGCGGGAATGGTAAAACTCGATATTCCGTTTGTTCCGCAAGATCAGGAATCCGAAAGTTGCTTCGGTAATCCCGGTTCCGATACCGATATAATCCCCGACATTTCCCTCATTAATCAGCAAACCCGAAGCGATGGCTCCGGCTGCGCCCACTACTATAGCGCCCACTGTTAGCTTACTTTCCGTTTCATCCTCTTTTCCGCTCAGATAGTCGGCAATCTGGCTCGTACGTTCCTCTTCACAATCCATCTCCGAAGAAACTGCCGAAACTTCCAGTGATGCCATATTGATCCGCTGGTTTATTTTTTGCGACATTTCCAGGATGGAAAGCCTGTTTTCGATGCTTTTATTTTCGCTGTACTTTTTTTGTGCCGTCACATATTCCGCTACCAGGTCCAAAATTCCGATGGCATTTGCCGCATTCAGGCTTTTAAAGCTGAAGCGGGATTTCAGTACCGTATCCACCTCGATGGTGTGTATCGGTTTGGGCATCGCTGCAACGGTATAATTATACACATTCTGCTGGTTGCAGTTGCTCGTGTATAGCTGGGATCTTAACCGGGTATTCTGAACTCCGGAACAGGATGTTAAAATCAAGGTTCCGACCCATACCATCCAGATGAAATGGCTGATCCTGTTTACCGGTTTTGGGGCTGATTTTTCCATTCAATATCAATTTATAGCATTTTAAAATCCTCTAAATAATCTGAAATCTGTTTTCTTTTGGGAATTTTGCTTTTTCTATTTCAAAAAAATCATTTTGTAATTCTAAGCTTATTAAAATTGTGGTTCTGTAAACTTAATAAAAAGATCATTCTCACCTATTCATTATGCCACAAAAAAACCACTCATTCGAGTGGCTGCTGTTTAATTTTCTTTTTGGGTATCTTTTACCTCTTTCGCATCATTGCTGTTCGGTGCTTTCGGTTCGCCCGGCGTAACTGGTGTATTGGGCACATTGCCTTTATATTCCGTTTCCTGTACGTCTTCTCCGGTTTTGCTAAACACTTTCACTTTTGGATTGTCTCTATTACCGGTAATCACTACCGGAATACCGATTAATCCGAATGGCGGCAGTCCCAGACGCATTTTCAGATTCATCTGTCCGGCAAAGTTGGTTTCCCCTTTAAATTTCAATCGGAATAAGGCTACTTTGATTAATGTTTCATCAATCGTAATAACGTTATTTTTAATTTTTGAGTTGATTTCCACTTCGCTCAGATCCGGATTATCGATACCGTCAGAACCTGTTTTCTTACTGATAGCCGAAAACAGTTTCAGTCCGCTGATCTTCACTTTCCGGACAGACAGTGTTCCCTGTCCTTTTAACGAAGGCATTATCGGCTGCATGCTGTTATCCAGCACACCCCGTAACCGGTAATCCACTCCGATAATTCCTTCTGCTTTTTCGGCAGAGGTAGCCAGATCACGGAATAATTTCACTTCCTTATAAGCACGCTGTACATCGAAGTCTTTGGCGCGGTAATGCAAATTAAAATCGGCTTTATCGGCTGTTACCGCATTATAAACCCCGTCAATAGCCATCCGGCTGCCAATGATTCCAAAACCGGCATTGCGCAATATCAGCTTTCCTTTCCGAACGATGGCTTTCCCGGTCATATTGTCCAGTAACAAGCCGTCATAATCCACTTTCTTAGCATTTGCAGTAACCGAAACATCCAGGTTGGACGGCACCATAACAACACCGGTAGCTTGTTTTGGCGGTGCCTGTTTCGCGCTCACTTTCGAATTATTGCTTTTATTGCCTTCCGGATTATAAGCCATAAATTCATTAATATTTAACAAACCGGAGTTAACCGTAAAATTTCCTTTCAGTACACTCTTATTATTGAGTACAAAATTGATAACGTTCTGCAACTGTCCGTTCAGCGCAAAATCCGACTGTCCGTAACTTGCCAGGAATGTATTGAAAAACATCTTATCGCGGTCAAATTTGAACTGTCCTTCTTTGATCAGGAACGGTTTCGGGAAAAACTGTGATTTCGCATTGATATCCCGCAGCAATAACGTCCCTTTGTTGTTCATTTTACCATATTGCCCGGAAGTTGCATAGCTCTGTTTCCCCTGTAAAAACAAATCGGCTTTGATATATCCTTTAACATCCAGTCCTTCCTGCTTAAAGACCTTGTATACTTTTGCCACATCAATTTCGCCTTTGGCTTTTACTTTATACGCCAGGTCTTCAAAATTGTATAAATCGGCAGCCACATATATCGGGTTTCCTTCAAAATGGAACGATGCCGGCGTTACTTTAACCATCAGGTCTTTATAGCTTCCGGTCGTATTTTTTATTCTTGCATTGATCCGGATCGAATCAATCGGATTCGGGTAATATGGTGTTTTCAGCCTTCCGCTTTGAACAGCTATAAAACCATCGGTAACCGGGAACAGCTTTTTAGCGGCATCATAATCGCCTTTGGCTTTTATGCTGGAAGTAAGCAATCCTTTTAATTCTACTTTTTCCAGACCCAACGCACGATTCAGTTTCTCCAAATCCAGTTTGGCCTTTATATCCGTATCCAAAGCGATGCTCTTAGTTCCTTTCGAATACAGTTTTCCTTTCATAAAATCTTTCCCGACATTAAAATGGATGGAATCCATGTCGATCTCCAACAGGTTCGGATCCAAAGATGGCAATCGGGTTTTTAGTTTTAAAAAGATGTTCGATGTTGGAAACGGCGTGTCTTTATAAGCGATAAAACCGTCACGGATATTCACATCCAGACCCAGATCCGGTTTTTTGTTTTGCGAAGCATTATAAATCCCTTTAAAGGTGAACAGCACATCGGTCTGCCCTTCCACTTTTGTTTTTTCCAGCCAGGTAACATAAGCCGGCGGCAAAGCGGTAAACAGGTCGTTCAGCTTGCTGTCTTTTGTTTCCACATGGATATCGATATCGTATCCGTCTTTTAAGAAATTCAGTTTCCCGATAAACTGGACGGGAAGTTTATTAATTTTCAGGTTGTTCTGCTGGAATACAAACGATAAGGAATTGGTGTTGATACGGGTTAACAGATCGGCGTTAACCACTTTGTTTTTCAGATAGGTTTCCCCGTCAAAAGCCAGATCCAGTGAGCCGATCCGTGCTTTGGTCGTCAGGTCGAATATGGATTTATCCAAATCGCCTTTTCCGATATAATTAAAGTCTTTTGCCTCAATGGCTAATTTGGCAGAAAGGTCGGTATATTTTAAGTGAACATTCTTTATCTCGATTCTGTCCAGGCGGATGGAAGCAGAAGTCGTATCGGAAGTTGTTTTCGGTGCATTGGAAATATAAACATTGTAATTCGCCCGTCCTTTTTCGTCAACCATAATATTGGCAAGTCCATCGGACAGATAGATCTCATCAATACTAACCTGATTGTCAAAAATAAGACGTTTCAGGTTGATCCCGAAAGCCACCTCTTTGGCCGCAACCAATGTTTCATTTCTGTACGGTGCCGAGCCTTTTAACGAAAATTCGTCCAGCGAAACCGTAAGCGACGGGAAATGCTTGTAGAAAGACAAATGTGTTTCTTTAAAGTCCAGTTCCCCATCCAGTTTTTCGTTGGCAGCTTTCTTTACCTGTTCGGCAATGGTGCCCGGAAATAATAACGGAATTAAAAATAAAAGCAGTAATATACTTACAATGGTTATCCCTGTAATCTTTACTGTCTTGAGGGCTATATTTTTAATGTTGCTTTTCATACTGCAAAAGTACTATCTAATTTTGAAATTTTAACAGAATATTCCTTATTGACTTCATAAAAATTCGTTAACAAAATGTTGGAGAATCTGCTCTTATGGCTTTTTCTGTTATTTTTACATGTCAAACTAATCAAAATAATCCTCATGATTACAAAAACTGTTCTGATTCTTACTACCGTAGGAATGTCCCTGCTTTCGGGGAATGACGATAGGTCTGAAAAAAACGGAGACCCGACCAATCCGCTTTTGGCAGCCTACAACACTCCCTATGAAGTTCCTCCGTTTCATTTAATAAAAAACGAACATTTCAAACCGGCATTGCTGGAAGGTATCAAAGTGCATCAAAAAGAGATCGATGCCATTGCAGACAATCCGGCCAAACCGACTTTCGACAATACCATACTGGCACTTGAAAATGCCGGACAGTTATTAAACAGGGTGGCGACCGTTTTCGGCAACATGAGTTCTGCCAATACAAACGACCAGTTACAGACCATTGCCCAGGAAATGGCGCCTATTTCTTCCAAACACAACGATAACATTTACCTGAACGAAAAATTATTCGCGCGTGTAAAAGCAGTTTGGGATACTCAAAAAACCTTGAAACTCACTCCGGAACAAACCCGTTTACTGGAGAAAAAATACAAAGCCTTCGTGAGAAGCGGCGCTAATTTATCGGAAACCGATAAAGAAAAACTGCGTAAGATCAACAGTGAGCTGTCCCTATTGTCGTTAAAATTCGGAAACAACATCCTGAAAGAAAACAATGCTTACGAATTGGTTATCGACAAAAAAGCAGACTTGGCCGGATTGCCGGATGAATTAATCGTTGCTGCTGCTGCCAAGGCTAAAGCGGCCGGAAAAGAAGGCAAATGGGTGTTCACTCTGAGCAATTCCAGCGTAATGCCATTTCTGCAATATGCAGACAATCGCGAACTGCGCAAACAAATCTGGACCGCATACCAGAATCGCGGTAACAACAACAATGAGTTTGACAACAAACAGAACGTGATCCAGATGGCAAATCTTCGCGGTGAAAAAGCACGCTTATTGGGCTATAAAAACCATGCAGCCTACGTACTGGAAGAAAGTATGGCCAAAACACCTGAAAAAGCGACAGAATTGCTGAACAAGTTATGGAAACCGGCTTTGGAGAAGTCCAAACAGGAAACGGCAGATATTAAAAAAATGATGGCTGCCGACGGTGTTTCCGGTGAGGTACAGCCGTATGACTGGCGTTACTATACCGAAAAAATCCGCAAGGAGCGTTACAACCTGGATGAACAGGAAGTAAAACCGTATTTCAGCATAGCCAATGTTCAGAAAGGGATTTTTAAGGTTACGGAAAACCTATACGGTTTAAAATTTGAAGAACTGAAAGATGTTCCAAAATACCATGACGATGTTACGGTATGGAAAGTTATGGAAAAGGACGGCACGGAAGTGGGTACCTTATATATGGATTTCTATTCCCGTTCTTCTAAAAACGGCGGTGCCTGGATGACTTCATACCGTCCGCAGCGCATGGAAAACGGCAAACGTATTCCTCCGGTAATTTCCATTGTTTGCAATTATTCCAAACCGGTGGGAGATGCACCTACCTTGTTAACTTTTGACGAAACAACTACTTTTTTCCATGAATTCGGACATGCCTTACACGGATTGCTTTCGAATGTGAACTACCAGAGTATGGCAGGAACTGCGGTACCGAGAGATTTTGTAGAATTACCATCGCAGGTAATGGAAAACTGGGCTGCCGAACCGGAAGTATTAAAAATGTATGCGAAGCATTACCAGACCGGAGCGGTAATCCCGGATGCTTTGATCGAAAAATTACAAAAGTCAGGAACTTTTGATCAGGGCTTTGCTACGGTAGAATATTTAGCAGCTTCTTTACTGGACATGGAATACCATACCCAAACCGGGAATATCAGCCAGGATGCCAATACTTTTGAAGCCAATGCAATGAAAAAAATCGGGTTGACCGGTGCGATCATTCCGCGTTACAGAAGTACCTACTTCAGTCATATTTTCTCCGGCGGATATTCGGCAGGATATTACAGCTATATCTGGTCCGGTGTGTTGGACACGGATGCTTTTGAAGCGTTTAAAAGCACGACATTATTCAACCAGGAAAAAGCAAAAGCGTTCCGTAAATATGTCCTTGAAAAAGGCGGAACGGAAGATCCGATGATTTTGTATAAAAAATTCAGAGGTGAAGAGCCTAATATTACTCCTTTATTAAACAAAAGAGGTCTTAATAATGGCGCGAAGTTATTAAAGAACTAAGAAAGCAGTCATAAAAAAAGCCCCGGATATCCGGGGCTTTTTTTATGTTTTATCCGTGATACACACGGGAAGCGATTATTTTTCCGTTTTTAACGTCGAGTACTTCTGCAACCAGCATATCTTCTTCTCCGTTTACCTGTCGGATGTATTCCATAAAAATCCTGTCGGTATTGGCCGTAAGCGATGTTACTTTATAGTGCAGACCTGGCAAACGGTCAAAAGCATCCTGCCACCAGGCACGCATTGCTTCTTTTCCTACCACCAGACCATTGGTTTCCGGCTGATGGATCTTTAATTTCGGGCTGAAATGTTTTGCGTCGTCGTCATATAAGGATAACAATTTGTCAAGCTGCTTGGTATTAAAAGCTTCAAACCAGCGAAAAGCAATCGATTGTAATGTTTCAGATGTCATAAAAGGTGTAAAAAAATCCCGAAGCGCGCTTCAGGATTTATCATTATATATTCTTTAAATTGATAATTTCTTGTTCTGTTAAGAAACGCCAGTTTCCTCTTGGCAGGTTCTTTTTCGTTAATCCTGCAAAAACAACACGGTCCACTTTTAAAACATCATATCCCAAATGTTCGAAGATAGAACGTACTACTTTTACGTTGGATGTTTTCATTTTTAACCCGATTTCACTCTTTGGCTGTTCTTCAATATAGGAGATCTCTTCTACAAAAACACGGTGATTTTCTATTGTCAGTCCGCCTGCCACTTTTTCCAGGTCTTCGTATTTCAGGTTTTTATCTAATGAGATCTGGTATACTTTTGAAGAACGCTGGTTCGGGATCGTGAATTTACGAACCATGTCGGTATCATTGGTAAACAATAACAAACCGGTGGTTGTTTTATCCATACGCCCTACCGCCTGCAATCTTGCTCTTGTAGCATTACGCACCAAATCCAGTACATTGCTGGTGTTTACATCACCGTCGCCGGCTGTTGTAAATCCTTTTGGTTTATTCAACAGGATGTATTCTTTTTTCTCAGGAGTGATTACCGTTCCGTCAAAATTCACCACATCATTCAGTTTCACTTTGTATCCCATTTCTGTGATCACTTCACCGTTAACTTTTACGTTTCCGGACTGGATATAAATATCCGCATCACGACGGGAGCAAACTCCGGAATTAGAGATGTATTTATTTAAACGTATTTCGTCCGGATTACCTGGTGTTTTTGGAGCTTTAGGTGCCTTTGGTTTTCTGTCAAAAGAAGGTTTTGGTTTTGAAAAACCACCTTTCTTATCATCTTTCTTAAAAGAAGAACCTCCCGATGGCTTAGCCTTTTTAGGCCCGAAACTTGGTTTTCCCGATGAAGTACCTCTTTTATTATTTCCTTTTCCGTTATTCATTTCGCTAAAAAATTTTTGCAAAGATAGTATTTATCTCGTTGTGTACTGAAAAAGTATGTTTTAAAGATGGAAATAGGGTTTACAGGCAGGAAAGCAGTTTCTTCCCATTGACCAAAACGGTAGGATCAATCAGCACAATACAGAACACTCCTGCCACAATAAGTGATTTTAAAATATTGTGCAGCTGGATGTACTGGCGCTGTGTTTCCGATTTCCATAACAGCCGGATAAAGTACATCAGAATGATCAGGGCTACATAAAAATAGATGTCCATATAACCCACATCATATTTTTCAACCAGGATAAAAACCGGTAAAATTGTGGCTATCGTTAATACGGTAATGATCTGTTTGGATATTTTTTCTCCGAAACGAACCGGTATTGTCTGGTAGTTCGAAGCGACATCGCCTTTGATATTTTCAAGGTCTTTGATCATTTCCCGGATCAGCATCAGTAAAAACAAAAAGCCGGCATGGGCGAAGATCACATGGTAGAAGTTTTTAAAATACAGGAGTATTCCAAAAAACGGCAATACGGCCAGTAATGCTGCCGTAAGGTTCCCGATTATCGGATATTTTTTAAGCTTGTGGGAATAAAACCAGATCAGGAAAATATAGGTTGCAAAGAAAAATGCGGCACGCCAGGAAACAATATAAGCCAAAGCGGTTGCCAGGAAATTAAGTCCGAAATAAACCTTTAGTTTGGTTTTCTGGCTTACCAGACGGTCCAGCATGGATTTGTTGGGACGGTTGATTAAATCTTTCTGGGCATCATAAAAATTATTGATGATGTAACCGGAAGCAATGCTTAACGTCGACACGAACACAATGATAAACAGCCGCCAGTCCAATATAATGTCCAGCGCCCGTTCTTCGGGTGCGAGTATAAAAATTGACGATAAATATTGTGCTAAAACTATTACAGGAATATTATAACCACGTACCACAGAAAACAAACTGAGGATTTTCATTAAAGTCAATTTGGATTTACGGGTAAGCATTATAGGCTAGCAGTTAAAGTTCTCGATATTCGGAACGTCTTCCAAATAACGCAAAAAAGTTACGAATTAGAATTGGTAAACCACTTCTAGTTTATAATCTTTTAAGGATTCTTTAGCTTTTTCCAGATTTTGTGTAAATCCTAAAATATAACCGCCACCGCCGGAACCACACAGTTTAAGGTAGTAATCGTTGGTATCGATTCCTTTTTGCCATACCTGGTGGAATTGCTCCGGAATCATCGGTTTAAAGTTATTCAACACCACTTTGGAAAGTTTTTTGGTGTTCGAAAACAAGGATTTCATATCGCCATGCAGGAAGTTTTCCACACAGGCATCGGTATATTTTACAAATTGTGTTTTCAGCATTTTTCGGAATCCCTGATCTTTCAGGTTTTCCATAAAGATATTCACCATCGGGGCAGTTTCGCCTACAATTCCGGAATCAATCAGGAACACAGCACCTTTGCCCTGCGTACTTTGCGACGGAATTCCCGTTGGTTCGATATTGTCTTTTGAGTTAATTAAAATCGGCAGGCTCAAATAACTGTTTAAAGGATCCAGACCGGAGCTTTTGCCATGGAAAAACGATTCCATCTGGGCAAAGATATTTTTTAACTGCAATAGTTTCTCACGGGTCAGGTTTTCCAGAACCGTTATCTTATTATGGGCATATTTATCGTAAATCGCCGCTACCAAAGCACCGCTGCTTCCTACTCCGTATCCCTGCGGGATACTGGAATCAAAGTACATACCGCGTTCCACATCGGCATTTAAAGCCGCTATATTAAAGGTCACCAATTCCGGATATTCTTCCTGCAGATCATCCAGATAAGATGCAAAACGTTTCAGGCTTGCATTGGATTTTTCAGATTCTTCCGTTGGGTTTTCAGCAACTTTTAAAGCTCCGTTGTAAAAATTATAAGGAATAGATAAGCCTTTAGAGTCTTTAATGATTCCGTATTCTCCGAAGAGTAAAATTTTTGAGTAAAAAAGTGGTCCTTTCATAGTTCTGTTTCCTGCTTTTAGTAACGCTATACAATGAAATATTAGTATAAAGGTACTGAAAAAGTTTTATTAAAATGGTTTATTTTATCCTTTCGGATCCCGTTCCAATTTCGTCACAAATGTACTGACTGTTTTCACAATAGCCAATTAATTCTTTGGTAATAAATTCCAGCACCTTTTCCTTTACATTCTGAGGGTAAAGCACGTGTACATTTGCACCGGCGTCTAACGTAAAACAAACCGGAATACCGGTAGCATTCCTGTATTTCCAGATGCTGTTAATAATTTCCAGCGTATTGGGTTTCATCAGTATATAATACGGCATCGAAGTCATCATCATCGCATGCAGCGTCAATGCTTCGCTTTCCACAATTTTAATAAATTCTGCCACATCGCCGTTTTCCAGGATGGTTTTCATTAACGACAGATTGGTATGCGCCTGTTCAAAGCGTCTTTCGGCATACGGATGCCCGAACATTAAGTCATGCCCTACCGTACTGGAAACCTGTTTCTCGCCTTTGTCCACCAAAAGAATCGTGTCCTGGTAATTTTTAAAATGGTCGTGAACTTCCGAAGGAAAAGTCACTCCGTATAAATCGGAACTTTCGGAAATATCTTTTTGTTCTCCCCATACCACAACACTTCCCTTTACGCTTCTGCAGGCACTTCCGGAACCCAATCGCGCCAGGAAAGAGGCTTTCCGGTAAAAATAATCGTCGTTCATTTCCGGATTCAAGGCTTTTTCAAGGCTCATGATGTTCATCGCCAAAGCGGCCATACCCGATGCGGAAGAAGCAATACCGGAACTGTGCGGAAATGTATTTAAGGTATCTATTGTGAAATGGAAGTTTTTCAGATACGGACAATACGGTTCGATACGCTCAAAAAATTTCTGGATTTTCGGTTTAAAAGCTTCTTTTACCGCTCCTTCAAACAGCAAGTCAAAAGAAAAAGCTGTTTTGTCTTCTTTTACTGCAAAAGCCAGTTTGGTTACCGTCTTACAATTGTTAAGGGTTAGGCTTATTGAAGGATTGGCCGGAATCTGGTTGTCCTTTTTCCCCCAATATTTCACTAAAGCAATATTACTGGGTGCACTCCACTCAAAACTTCCACTATCAATTGTTGTCAACGCAGCGTGATAAACAAAATCCTTTTCTAAAAACATAAATCAAAAATTTAGGCAAAGATACTTTTTTTGAGATATTCTTTAATTGGAAAAATTCGACAGAATTAGCTTATTTTTGAAGCTCAAAATCTGCATCATGAAAAAAATCACCCGCATCTTAATGGTTGTTGTTACCTGTCTGGTTATCGGTTATTTCTCCGGCATTGTTACCCGCGCCAGTATTGAAACATGGTATCCTACTTTGGTAAAACCATCTTTCAATCCGCCCAACTGGTTATTTCCTCCGGTATGGTCAACCTTATATATTATGATGGGCATTGCAGCCGGTTTAGTATGGAACCGGATTGATTTTGAAAAAGAAGCCGTTAAAAAGGCTTTGATCTTTTTTGCGATCCAACTCGCGCTGAATGCTTTATGGTCGTACCTGTTTTTTGGGTTGCACAACATCCTTCTCGCTATGGTAGAGCTGATCTTATTGTGGCTGATGATCTACGAAACCTATATACAGTTTAAGAAAATCAATAAAATTGCCGGCTATTTATTATTGCCCTATTTAGCCTGGGTTACTTTTGCAGGCGTTTTAAATGCCAATATATGGCTGCTGAACAAATAAAAAATATTCAACTTCAAAGGATTAAAATAATTAAAAAATTATCTTTTTAACTTTTATTTAAAACATAATGGGTATTTTTTGTTAAATTTGATTTAAACATTCAAATTTAATCGATATGTCAAAAAAAGCCACCTATCTTCTCGGTATACTGGCAACCATAATTATCGGTTGTTTCTTATATCACAGACTTTGCTGTATGAATTGTGACCGGGCGTGTTGTAAAAAAGACGTTGCAACAGTTCAGGACAATCTACCTCCTACATCTCCATTTTTATTAAAAGGCAACGGAATAGACTTTACCACCCAAAGCAATTTCAACTTTTTAAAGAATGATTTTAAAAAATTACTTCCGGTAAACGACTCGATCAACTTAGGGATCACGTCCCTCAAAACACTCTTTGACAAGGGTGGAAATACCCTTAAAATTACCGGTTTTGCCACAAAAGACGAAGTCAATAACTCCATGTTCCCTAATTTAGGTTTCGCCCGCGCAAATGATGTGAAGAATTATTTTGTTGCCCAAGGCATTTCATCGGCCAAAATTGAAATAAACGGTGAAGTAAAAGACGATTTAAGCATCACGAACGACACTTTATTCGGCCCGGTTGCTTTTACCGTTCTGGAACAGGCAGCAGCAACCGCCACTCCGGCAGCAGACTGGAAGGCTTTAAAAGAGAAAATCAACGCCAGCCCGTTAACGCTTTATTTCAATACCGGGCAAACCCAGATTGATTTAACGGCAGAAGACCGTCAGAAAGTAGCCGACATGCTCCACTATATTGATCATGTGGAAAATGCCAAACTCGATGTGGTGGGCTATACCGACAATGTCGGCAACAGGGAAACCAATATCCATCTGGGACAAAAACGCGCCGATTTTGCCAAAAGCTATCTGGTAAATAACGGCATTGCTGCCGAAAAAATAAACAGCACCTCAAAAGGCCCGGATAATCCTTTAATGGATAATGCCACTAAAGAAGGACAGGCAAAAAACAGACGAACTGTTGTAAAAATTAACTAACCTAATATTTATAAACTATGAATACACCTTGTATAATCATCCCGATTTTAGTAGGCTTAATCTGCGCATTATTAGGCTATTTACTTGGAAAAGTGAGCGCTTCAAAAAACGATAACACTAAGCAATTACAGCATGAATTAGACAAATGCCGTACAAAATCCGTAAATCTTTCCGCCGAACTGGAAGCTTTAAAAGCAAAAGGAACCGGTTCGTCCATGGGCTTTGCCGCTGCTATAGTACCTTTTGACGGTACTGTGGCCGCTACTGTTTTCGGAAGAAAAATAGTGGAAAACGACTTAAAAATAATTGAAGGCATCGGTCCGAAAATAGAAGAATTATTCAACACTTCCGGCATATTTTCCTGGAAGGCACTTTCCGAAATATCGGTAGACCGGTGCAATGAGATCTTACACAAAGCCGGCGAACGTTTCGCCATTCACAATCCTGCTACCTGGCCGCGTCAGGCACGTATGGCCTATGAAGGAAAATGGCAGGAACTAAAAGACTGGCAGGAACAGCTGGATGGAGGAAAAGAATAAAAAAAGGCTGTCGTTTGACAGCCTTTTTCAATTATTGTTTCGATAGTGTAAAACAATTGGCATTTGCCAATACACTAACCGTCGGGTCAAAACCGGCACCTGCTTTAGCATTATTAGCAGCATCCGGACGCAAATATTTATCCCAAACCGATAAAAGCGATACCGAAGCCAGGTAACCAACCGAACTGTAGAAAACCGATTTTCCTGTGGTTACATTACTCGGCGGATATACTCTCCATTTTTCCCATGGTCCTATAGCCGTTCTGTTTACATTCACATCATCATCTACTGATTCTGCTACTAAATACATATTATTCTGCAAAGATCGGAACGCAACTTCATCCCCGGTTTTCACTTCGGCTGTAGAATTCACATTATTCGGGTTTACAATTTTGAATTTTGTCCAGGGCATCCAAACATCGTTCAGCCACGGTGCTGTGGTATTCCATAGTTTATTGATCGTAGCATCCCCATTGGATTCCGCCGTAAGAAATTTACGGGTAAGATTGTAGTTTATTGTCACCACATCGCCATAACTCATGTAACGGCTTCCTGTTTTTTCCTGTGTCCCGGAAAGTTCATCATTTTGTACAGAAGTTACATCCTCTGTTTGGCAGGAAGCCATAAGTCCTACGGCTAAAACAAGCAATAATTTTGAAATTTTTTTCATAAAATGTTTTTAAGGTTAATGCTGCAAAACTATTTTCAAAAACACAAAAATCCTTTTAAAATCAATGCTTTGTGATGAATACCATATAAAATAGTGACGAAAAACGTTTTGTTTTTTCCTGTTAAAAAAATAATCGTGCACCAACTGCCCTAAAACTCTTTACTATGCTTGTTTCATAAAAAAGCGGTTCGTATGAACCGCCTTTTTCACAGGATTATCTTTAATTCTTAACGATCTTTTCTACAAAAACACCCTCACTGGTTTCTATTTGTGCAAAATAAATACCCGGCTTCAGCGCAGTAACATCCAGCTGCTGCAAACCTGCTTTGCTATCCAACACTTTAGACACCTGAGCGATGCCGTTAAAATCGTAAACGCGGATGCTAACAAGCTTGCCATCTTCTACAGGAAGTACACTCAACGTAGTGGTAACCGGAATTGGGTACAGGCTGTATTTACCTTTTTTATTGGTTCTGTTCTGATCGTTAGGATCGGTAATTGCCATTTCGTTTGTAGCAGCCGTTTTCCCGAATGCCGGCTCAAATGGTCCCGGATCCGGCTGTAATACATTCATACAGTTTTTAAAAGTTTTGGTCCAGGTATAATTGGTCCATCCGTAACTGCCGCTTGGTATCACATATACGGTTGCTCCGCTCTTGTAGACCAATTGAATCGTATAGGCCGTATTGGCAGCACAATCATAGAAGCTCATTCCCGGTCCAACCGTAGCCGTTGCGGAACCGGACGTATTTAAATAGGTTAACGGATAATCTGCTGTCGGGCAGGCAGAAGCTGTATTCGTTACTCTTAAATATAACTTGGAAGCATTGGCATAATTCCCGGAAACATTAAATCCGATATAACCGCTGTATACCTGCGGATTCGAATGGGCTACATATTTACAATAAGGAGCAAATGACAGGTTTACAGCAGGGGTCGCCTCTTTTGTTACCGTTATATTAATGTTTAACGTTGCTTTTAGTATTGACGGCAGATCCGGTGCTCCATTGGCACAATACACACGCATCACATAGCTGTTTGTTCCAACCGGCATGTTTCCCGGCACGATGCTAACCGAATTACTGTTACTGGAATTGGCAACGAATGCTCCGGTACTTTTATTCAGGGTGATGTATTTAAAATACCCCTGTCCGCAAGTATAAGTGCTGGCATAAGTTAAACTGAATGTCCCGGTAAGATCGGTTGCATAAAAAGGAATTACAACATTGTAGTTATAGGCTCCTCCGGAAATAGTTGGTCCCGACACACTAACGGCATTAGTAGTCCCCAGACTAAGGGTTTGTGCATTCACTGCAAAGGCAGAAATTAAAAACAGACAGCAAAAAGCAACTCTTGTTTTTAGATTAAAAATAATTTTTTTCATGTTATGTGTTTTTTAAGTTAACAACACAAAACTATTTTTATTCCCATCAGAACTACCAATAAAATCGCATTTTGTGACGAAATAACTTAAAAAAGTGACAAATCAAAAAACTATTTTATCCAGTTCATCAAGATAGGTTTCCCCGACAGGAATTTCCTGCTGATTCACAAATACCGCTTTTTTATTTTTTTGTGCAACCTGGTCGATTCTGACAATATACGACCGGTGTACTCTTAAAAATTCCAAAGAATCCGGCACCTTGGTGATAAACTCTCCTATTTTACACCGTATCGTATAGGATCTTTCCCGGGTGATGACATCAATATAGTTTCCGGATGATTTGACATACAGTATCGTATCGGTCTTGATCCGGATTTCTTTACCCTGTTCCCGGAAAGTAAAATACTTTTCTTTCTTTTTTATTTTTCGCACCCACAGTCGTAACAATTCCCGGATTATATCCTGGTTATAGGTTAGTATCCTGATCTTAAAAAAAGCATAGATCAGCGCAGCGGTTAAGAATATAATAAGACAGATAAACCAACTTCTTTTCCAAAACGGCTCGCTGATATGTATTGGTAAAATGATCTTTTCATCCGAAAACAGGCGGTTATCCTCCAAAATCTGAACGATAAATTCATAATCTCCCGGCGGTAAGAATTCATACGAAACTTTCCTGTCCTTAGTGTAATTCCATTTGTCATGCAGTCCTTTTAATTTGTATCGGTACACCTGTTCTTTATTTTTAAAGGACACGGATTCAATCCAGAAATCGAGCTGGTTTTCATTATAGGATAAGTCCAGTAATTTTTGAGGTGTTACCTGCTTGACCGCATTTATGGCGATGGTCTTTAAGCGCAAAAAATAATTCCGCTTCGAAAAGATCTGCTCAAAATCTGCTTTGGACAAACTGCACAATCCGTTGGTGGTCGCGATATGAATCACTTCATCAATAATTTCCACATCCCGTATCTGGTTTTCAGGCAAACCGTCGGCTGCAGTTAAATACTGTATTGTATAACTGCCGTTTTCCTGAAACCGTATCCTGTTCAAACCATAATTCGTACACGCCCAGATGGTATTTTTGTCCTCTATATACACTTCTGTAACCAGATTGTTGGATAGTCCGTCCGACTTATCAATCGTGATTACTTTTTCGGTTTTAGGATTATAAACCAGAACGCCGGCTCCCATACTGGCCAGGTAAAAAAGCTGTTTCCCGGGTTCATAATCCACATCGTCTATCCGGTAATCGGCTAATTTGCCTTTCTTATCCACAAGCCGGCCCTTATCGACAATTTTGAGCCCTTTTAAAGTGGCTATATAGTATTTTCCGTTGACTTCCGAAATGTCCTGAATCCTCACGTTAAGCGTATCGGCAAACAATTCTTTCTCATTTTCGAAAACATTATAAACCCCGAACCGGGAAGCAATGATCTTTTTGGTATCGTCCGAAACTTTTAGTACCCCGCAGTATTCCAGACGGTTTCCAAATGACGTAAAAAGAACGTTATCCGTAGCATAATACACCTGGTTTTCGGCAGGATTAAACTGCACAATTGCCGGTTTGTTTACCAATCCGGTGTGTACCCTCGCCAGATCGCCTTTAGCTGAAATTTTATAAATGTCACCGTTAAAACAGCCGGTGTATAAATTTCCGTCGTTATCCTTTGTCAGGGAATTGACATAAATCCCTTTTAAAAGATTGCTGTTGATCTGTTCTTTTTTCAGAAAAAAGACTCCGGAATCTATAGTCGAAAACCATAATCCGCCAAAGCTGTCTTCATAAATTTTGGTTACGGAATGTTTTTCCAGATACTTCTTTTTTAGTGTTCCCTTATAGTCATACACATACATTCCTTTACCGCGATACCCGATCCAGAAATGATGCTCGTCATAAATTCCGCCTTCTATCGGTTCAAAATTAGGGTAGGTAATCGTGGTGATTGCTCCCTGACGATTTTGTATAAACACCGATCCGTCGGTCATTACAACCATATAATCATTTCCGGAACTTAAAATACGCCGGATCGCCCGCATTTCCCCGGTTCTGAGAAACGCTGTTGGCGTATTGGTAAAATAATTGATTTCCTGGTGCCTGTTGATCTTCTTTGACCGGAAGAATTTACCTAACCGCTCACTGGGTCTTTTTTTCGCATCAACATCAGCTTCGATAACCAGCCTGCCCTTCGCATCAATCGTGATATAATGCCCGTTCGTCATAAAAAGATGCAGCGTGCTATTGTGATCGACAGCCAGGTTTGCAATAAAAAAAGCCGTAAGCCTTCTTTCCTTAACAAACCGTTCGATGACGGCATTGTATTTATAGGGAATAAATTTTTCCGTCCCGTCCTGAATATAAAAAAGCTTATTATTGAGTGTAATGCACCAGATCTGGCCGTTATCCTGCTTAAAGAAATCAAATATGGTAATATCGGTCAGGCCATCTTTAGGCTCAAACCGCTTGAATTCATTTCCGTTATAATGGGTAAGCCCTCTGTCTGTAGCAAACCACATAAAACCGTTTTTATCCTGAATAACGTCATAAACCTCATTACTGGACAAGCCGTCTTTTTGGGTAAAGTTTTTAAGCGTGTAATTTTGGGATGCAAGCTGCTGGCCAAACAGCACACAAAATAGCAATTGGCAGAAAAGAAATTTAAAGGGCATACATATTTTATTCTACTGCATTGTTAATGATGCACTAAAATAAAAATAAAATCCCATAATTTTTAACAAGATTTTCAAATAAATGTCATTACGCGAAGTTTTGCGCTACCAGATAGCCGCCCGTCCATGCATTTTGAAAGTTAAACCCTCCGGTTATCGCATCAATATTCACGATTTCGCCTGCAAAATACAAATTGGGATGCACCTTGCTTTCCATGGTTTTGAAATTGATTCCCTTCAGATCGATTCCGCCGGCTGTAACGAATTCTTCTTTAAAGGTGCTTTTGCCGTTTACCTGGAAATGCCCGTCTGTTAATTGGTTTGCCAGATCATTCAGTTGTTTTTTAGACAAATCGGCCCATTTGGTTTCCGGTAAAATCCCGGAAGCAAAAGCCAGACTTTCCCATAAACGGTTTGGAAAATCAAACGGTGATTTTTTCACGACCAGCTTTTTAGCCTGTTCCAGTTTGAGCGTTTTCAGCAGTTCCAGTGTTGCTTCGGTATCCTGGTCATTAAGCCAGTTAACCTGTAAAACAAACTGGTAATTTTTAGCAAAAAGTTCTCTGGCGCCCCAGGCGGAAAGTCGTAAAATTCCCGGACCGCTCATTCCCCAATGGGTAATCAGCAACGGTCCCGCAGCGCTCAGTTTGGTTCCTTTAACCTTAACCGCAGCAAAAGCCGAAACCCCCATTAAGTCTTTAATACGGGTATCTTTGATATTAAAGGTAAAAAGAGACGGAACCGGTTCTACAATTGAGTGCCCCATATTTTTGAGCACTTCCCATATTTTAGGATTGCTTCCGGTTGCCATAACTATTTTTGACGTTACAAACGTTTCCTGATTGGTTTCCACTTTCCAGAAATCGTCCGATTTAAAAAGCGACTGCACGCTTTGCCCGGTCAGCACCTGAATGCCCAGTTGTTTAACCGCTTTCTGGAAACAGTCGATAATGGTTTGCGAACTGTCGGTAACCGGAAACATTCTTCCGTCTTCCTCGATTTTCAGTTCCACGCCATGCCGTTCAAACCATTCAATCGTATCGCCGGAACAAAACTGATGAAACGGTCCTTTTAATTCCCGTTCGCCTCTGGGATAAAACTTAACCAGATCGTTCGGGATAAAACAGGCATGCGTTACATTACAACGTCCGCCGCCGGAAACACGCACTTTCGAAAGCACTTCCTTTCCCCGCTCCAGGATCGCGATTTTTAATCGGGAATTGTTTTCCGCGATATTAATTGCCGTAAAAAAACCGGCAGCACCGCCACCTATTATAACTACATCAAAATTGGAATTCATAATCTATTGGGAAAATCGGAGATGATTCCGTCTACGCCATAAGCGATGACTCTGCGAATATCTTCCTCATTATTAACCGTCCAGGTCAAAACTTTATAGCCTTTTTCACGGGCTTCTTTACAATTATCTGCCGTTAGCAGTGAAAAATGCGGATGGATGGCTTTCGCCGATAACTGGTGTGCCCATTCCAAAGCCTGTTCCACACTGGCCTGCGTGAGTACACCCAGATTTATTTCAGGGTTTAACGCTTTTACTTTTTTCAGCTCGTCTTTCTGAAAGCTGGAAACGATAAAATCTTCATAAGTCCAGCCTTTTTCAGCAACATATTTTTCGATCAGTTTTACGACCGGTCCGGCCGTTTCGTGACCTTTTAATTCTACATTTATCAAACATTTCCGGTCAATCAGGTCAAACACCTCTTCCAGTAACGGAATGCGGTACAGTGTTTCCACTTTCAGTTTTTTCAGTTCCGCTACCGTCATTTTATGGACTTCACCAAAACCGTTTGTCGTCCGGTCTACCGTAAAATCGTGAATCACCACAATTGCGCCGTCAGCAGTAACATGAACATCCAGCTCGATAGCTGTAGCTCCCAGATCCAGTGCCTTCCGGAACGATTCCAGCGTGTTCTCTGCCAGCAATCCCTTTGCACCTCTATGTCCGATTTTTTGAATCATTGCTGATTTTGACTTTTATTTAACTACACAAAGATATAATAGAATTGGCTTGAAATTCGTTAATTTTATAGAACAGACTCAAGAAATACGATTATGAAAAAAATACTTTTGGTTTTCTTTATAGCGCTTTTTACGATGTGCGGCACTTCAAACGTGCAATACCGGGACGATTTCCGGGCGGCTTCCGATGCTCAGAAAAAGAAGTTCCTGAATGAGCTCAATGCAAACGGAACCAATTATGCCGTGGTAGTACTCACAAAAGGGTTTAAAGGGGAATCCGTTACGGTTTTTAACGAAAAAGGTACCCTATATAAAGGTACGGTCATTACCAACCTTGGCAATGGCATTGCCCATACTTTACGGATAGACAACACGATAAACACGACGATTACCGATAAAATAAGCAGTAAAGAAGCCGTTATTGAAAGTAAAAAGGCAAAGCAATACAAATTCATCTATGTGATGAAGGACAATGCAGCAGCAAAAAATCCTTATAAAATCACCTATAGCAATACGCTTCGCCCTATGTAACGGAACGAAAACCGGCAATTCCTTAAAAACAGAACGTTCCTCAAATCGGGTACAACAGGATCTGAGGAACGCCAGCGGTTAAGCTCCCTTAAAAAGCAAAGGCATCCAGCGTGTCCAGTGCTTTAGGGAAAGCGCTGTCCTGAAGTTCCGGCATCGCAATTCCTTCTACACGAAAAGTGGTAACGTCTGTTATACCAAGGAATCCAAGTGCCGCTCTCAAAAACGGATCGGAAAAATCATAGCCTTTTCGCGGTCCTTCCGAATAAACACCTCCGGAAGCGATTGCCAGATACACTTTTTTATTTAGGACAAGTCCTTTCGGGAAACCGTCTTCATAACTAAACGTCACTCCGGCTCTGGCGATATGATCCACCCAGGCCTTTAATGTGGACGGAACACCAAAATTATAAAGCGGAACACCTATTACCACTATATCGGCTTCCATTAACTCCTGTACTGCCTGATTGGAATACTGAATCGCTTTTTGCTGGGTTTCCGTCAGTAATTCGTTTGGCGTAAAAAAAGCACCCAGATGCGTTTCGTCCAGATGCGGCAGCGGGTTTACCGTTAAATCACGGGTATAAACACTGCTTCCCGGATAGGCAGCTGTCAGTTTTTCAAGAATCGCATTCGATAACCGGATGCTGAAAGAGTCTTTTCCTTTTACACTTGAAGTAATCAGCAATATTTTTTTCATTGTTTCAGATATCTTTTTGTTTTACAATACAAACTTATCTACATTCGCTATCTAAAATATATTACTATCCGTTTGGATAGCACTATCCAAACGGATAGTAATGAAAACAGTATGGAAACAACAGAAAAAATTCACACGCCACAGGAATGTACCGGTGCACTGCTTCCGGTTAGGGATGCCCTGGAAGTTTTAAACGGGAAATGGAAATTGCCGATATTGATCTCGCTATCATCCGGGCCGAAACGCTTTAAACAAATTTCAAGGGAGATAAACGGTATTACCGACAAAATGCTGTCGAAAGAATTAAAAGAGCTGGAAATGCACCAACTGGTTACCCGGACGGTTTATGATACTTTCCCGCCAACAGTAGAATATGCTTCAACCGAACACAGCAAGACACTGACCAAAGTAATCGAAGCGTTAAGAGAATGGGGATTGCTGCACCGTAAAAAAATTATCGGGAACTAATTTACAATGTAGGCCGGCGAAGCACTGCTCAGGTTTTGAAACAAAACCGCCGTTTCCGCAGAAAGACAAACAGCAAGAATGTCATCATCGGTTACCGGATCGGACACGTCATTTTCCTTTTCCATTAAAAACTTCGCCTGGTTGTAGTATATCGGGATACCCGATTTTTCATAAAATGTGCGGACGTCTTTAGCACAAAAACCAACACATTCCAGATTTCTGCTGTTCAGGTTGGCAACAACTTCGTTTAATAGTTGTTTTGCATAACCTTTTCTTTCCTGTAAGGATACCAAACCGACCAATTCCGGAATCGTATAGGTAGTATTGACAAACTGAACGGTAAAATTGCGGTTTATCCGGGTCAGGCAAACAATTTTTTGGGTATCATCGCGCAGTAAATGAAATTCGGAATGCCTGAATTGTTTCCTGAAACCGTCCGCATCCAGCTGCAGCCATTCGGAAACCGACCAGGCTTCCAAGATGCATTTTATCTCGGAAACTGTTAATTCGTCCGGTTTTTTAATCAGGTAATGTGCCATATTGTTACCAATGCTTCTCCTTCAAAGATACTTTATCTGAACGAAAACTACCGGATTTCTTTAAAAATCAAACAAATAGCAGTTCTAAAAATAAGGTAATAAAAAAAGCCTATCTACTTTTGAAGTAAATAGGCTTTTAAAGTGCGGGTGATAGGACTCGAACCTACACACCGTGAGGCACCAGATCCTAAGTCTGGCGTGTCTACCAATTTCACCACACCCGCGGCACAAATTGAAAGTGTTTCTTTCAGTATTACGGGTGCAAATATACGCATTAGTTCTTATCATCCAAGAAAAATCGAAAAAATTTTTTGTTTCTTTTTTTTGTACTTTTGGCTTTCATCATATTTAAATTATAATGGATAGTATAAAGCAATACGTTCAGGAAAATAAAGAACGTTTTATAAATGAATTAATTGATTTATTAAAGATTCCTTCTGTAAGTGCTGATAGTGCTTACTCTCAAGATGTTATAGACACTGCTAATGCGGTTAAGGTAAGTCTGGAAAAAGCCGGATGTGATTTTGTAGAGCTTTGCGAGACTCCCGGTTACCCGATTGTGTACGGAGAAAAAATGATTGATCCGAAATTACCTACTGTTTTAGTATACGGACATTATGACGTGCAACCGGCAGATCCGATCGAGTTGTGGACCTCTCCTCCATTTGAACCGGTAATCAAAACTACCGATATTCATCCGGAAGGAGCTATTTTTGCCCGTGGTGCCTGTGACGATAAAGGACAGATGTTTATGCATGTGAAAGCTTTGGAATATATGGTACAGACCAATACGCTTCCATGTAATGTTAAATTCATGATTGAAGGAGAAGAAGAAGTTGGTTCGGCAAGTTTGGGCTGGTTCGTGGAACGCAACCAGGAAAAACTGGCTAACGATGTTATTCTTATTTCCGATACGGGAATGATTTCCAATACCCAGCCATCCATTACCACCGGATTGAGAGGTCTGAGCTATGTGGAAGTGGAAGTTACCGGACCTAACCGTGACCTGCATTCCGGATTATATGGCGGAGCTGTTGCGAACCCGATTAATATCCTGGCCAAAATGATTGCTTCGCTTCACGATGAAAACAATCATATTACCATTCCGGGATTTTATGATAAGGTAGAAGAGCTTTCTGCTGCAGAAAGAGCCGAAATGGCCAAAGCACCTTTCTCTTTGGAAAATTATAAAAAAGCGCTGAACATTGATGATGTTTACGGCGAAACCGGATATGTTACAAACGAAAGAAATTCCATTCGTCCAACACTGGATGTAAACGGAATCTGGGGCGGTTATACCGGCGAAGGTGCCAAAACCGTTATTGCCAGCAAAGCATTTGCAAAAATATCCATGCGTCTGGTTCCTAACCAGGACTGGAAAGAGATCACCGAATTATTCCAGAAACATTTCGAAAATATCGCTCCTAAATCTGTTAAAGTGGTTGTAAAACCGCATCATGGCGGACAGGGATATGTAACCCCTATTGACAGCATTGGCTATCAGGCTGCTGCCAAAGCATATCACGAAACTTTCGGCGTACAGCCCATTCCGGTTCGTTCCGGAGGAAGCATCCCGATCGTAGCCTTGTTTGAAAAAGAATTAAAAAGCAAGACTATTTTAATGGGATTCGGATTAGACAGTGATGCTATTCACTCGCCTAATGAGCATTTCGGAGTATTTAATTACCTTAAAGGAATCCAGACCATTCCTTTGTTTTACAAATACTTTACGGAACTGAATAAGTAATATTTTACAAAATTTGATTTGGATACAAAATTCATCTCAGAAGTCATAAAATCAGGAGGAACTATTGGTGCTTTGTCACCAAGTTCCTCTTTTTTGGCTAAAAAAATGCTGAAGCCCATTGACTTCAAATCGGCACAATGCATTGTTGAATTCGGTCCGGGAACCGGTGTTTTTACCGTAAAACTACTGGAAAAACTCAGCCCGAACGGAAAACTTATGGTTTTTGAAATCAACAAAGAGTTTTGTGAAGAGCTGAAAAAAATAAACGACAGCCGACTGATCATTATCAATGACGGTGCAGAAAAATTAGAAAAATACCTTATTGAATATAAGCTGGAAAAAGCCGATTATATCGTTTCTTCCTTACCGCTGGCCGTCCTGCCGGATGAACTGGTCAATGCCATACTGACCACTTCGAAGTGCTGCCTGGCTTTAAAAGGAAAGTATATTCAATTTCAATACTCGCTGAATGCCCTTAATAAATTAAAAGAAATCTTTTCGAGTGTAACCATTGAGTTCACTTTTTTAAATATTCCGCCTGCTTTTATCTTCACCTGTAAAAAATAAATTCACTTTTTTTAATTTTTTATCCCCTTTTTAATTTTTTATTCTACATTTGTAGAGTTAGCTCTAAAAACATAGAATATGAAATTTTCATCGGCTATAGTACTGCTGCTGATAGGTTTGCTAATCGTGAGTTGTAAAACCAACCGGGTTGTCAAAAACGAACGGGTCGGTAAATGGATTTTTAAAGACACTTTTGGCGGAAAACATTACACCACAAAAGGATACTACCGAAAAGGCCTGGAAACCGGAACATGGAAACAATTTTCCGGTAACAAACTAGTCAAAAAACAGCTGTACAACAAGCAAATCTGTTTTACGACGTTTTATAATGAGAACGGTACCGTAATGGCAAGAGGAAAATCCCGGATGGTCATAACCGACAAACTGGTACACTGGTTTTATTATGACGACTGGAAATATTATGACGGAGAAGGAAATCTGGAAAGCATCCGCACTTACGAGAACGGAGAAGAAGTGAACGAATTAATCATTAAATAAAAAGAAATGCAATTATCAAAAACCGAAGAACAACTTATGGAATATCTGTGGAAAAAGGAAAAGGCTTTTATGAAAGACCTGCTGGAAGCCTATCCTGAGCCGAAACCGGCAACGACCACGATTGCAACACTTTTAAAACGAATGTCCGACAAAGGCTTTGTGGCTTACAAAGAATACGGAAAATCAAGGGAGTATTATCCGTTAGTAAAAAAAACGGATTATTTCTCCAAACATGTCAACAACATCATTAAGGACTTCTTCAACAATTCGGCCGCTCAGTTTGCTTCTTTTTTCACAAAAGAAACCAATATGACGGAAAAAGAATTGGAAGAACTAAAGAAAATCGTAGATCAGGAACTTCAAAAAAAGAAAAAATGACACCGCATTTCATCAAATCCGGCCTGTGCCTGTGCTGTTTATTAGTTGTTTATCATTTTCTGTTAAGCAAAGAAAAGATGTATCACTTTAACCGTTTCTACCTGTTAACAGCTATTGTATTCAGCCTTTTAATCCCTTTCAATACCCTGACGGAAACCGTTTCGGCTGCAGCCAAAACACCGGTAGTCACAGCGGCATTATATGCCAGAGCGATAGCCGATGATTCTTTCCTGAATTTAGAAAACGGGCTTATAGCGGTTTACCTGTTTGTATCGGGCTTACTGTTCTTTCGTTTTACGATGAACCTCAACTCCTTATTCCGAAAAATACGATCCGGCGAACAGATCAAACAGGATTCCCGGACACTGGTCCTGATTCCGGATAAAGTGCTGCCATTCACTTTTTTGCATTATATTTTTATCAATAAAAAGCAAATCCGTAAAAACAAGATTGAACCGGAATTACTGCTTCATGAAACAGCACATGCCAGACAAATGCACAGCCTGGATATTCTTTTTATCGAGCTGCTTCAGATCTTTTTATGGTTCCAGCCATTATTGTATTTCTATAAAAAAGCCATCCGCTTAAATCATGAGTTCCTGGCAGATGAAGCGGTAACGCAAAAGCATACCGAAGTAACCGATTATCAGAATTTAATTCTTTCCAAGGTTGCTACCGAAAAGCCTATGGCACTCACCAGTAATTTAGCCTATTTAGTAACCAAAAAACGTTTCATTATGATGACCAAAACATCGCCCCCGCTCCGGCTGACCCTTATCAAGTTATGCATGATTCCGTTAATGTCCGGAATGGTATTCCTTTTCAGCACTAAAGTTGTGGCTCAGGAGAAACCAGCTGCCAAGACCACAAAAAACAATGGCAGCAAACCTTTACCACCATCTACGCCACCTACACCGCCGCCAGCCCCGCAGTTGCCGCCACCGCCGCCACCTGTTGAAGCAAGGCCCAAAAAAGCAGCATCGAAAAACGGTAAAGCAGAACTGCCACCACCGCCACCGCCACGGGAAAGTTCTAAAAAGACGACCTCAAACAACGGCAAAGACAAACTATTACCGCCACCGCCACCAGCCGAACCAAGGCCTAAAAAGACGGCATTAAATGAGTTCCCGTCACCACCGGCTCCCGGAACAACAATTCCGGAGTTTGCGGGCGGCATGACTGCCTGGAATGTATATGTGCAAAAGAATCTTAAAATACCGGAAAACTTTCCAAAAAGTGATACTCCGCAACGTATCGCTGTTCGGTTTGTGGTCGAAAAAGATGGCAGTACTTCCAATGTTGCGATTGTTAAAGACCCGACCAATATAATGAAAGAATCGATTACCGCCCTTATTGAAAGCAGTCCGAAATGGGTGCCCGGAAAATCAGAAGGGAAAGCGATAAGAAGTGAATTCTATCTGCCGTTAATGGTGCTACATAAATAAGAGAACAGGCCGGTTTGTCGTAACACAGGTTGCGATAAACAGTATGATCCGCTTCGATTGAAGCGGATTTTCTTTTTTGTAACCTAAAATAAATCAGCTTTTTACAACAATCTATACTTTTTGGCGTTAAATTTGCACAATCATCATCAATCAAAATCATCAATCATGTTAAAACGTTTTTTTATCCTGTGCTCCGGTGCAGACAAAAATCTTATTGCTACCTGTAGCGATGGCGAACAAAACAAGTATGCCGGAATAGGCGCTACGGTATTCTTCACCGCAGTAATGGCCGTTATTGCCAGCAGTTATGCCCTTTACACTGTTTTCGACAACATTTACACCGCCACTTTCTTTGGATTGGTCTGGGGATTGCTGATTTTTAACCTGGATCGTTTTATTGTGTCGACCATCAGGAAAAGAGAGCGTTTCTGGAGCGAATTTTTGCAGGCAACACCCCGAATTATCCTGGCAATGATTATTGCTATTGTTATTTCAAAACCATTGGAGATCAAGATATTTGAGAAGGAGATCAATACGGTTTTGCTTAAGGAAAAGAATGCAATGGCATTGGCCAATAAAAAAGAGGTTGCTAATTATTATCAAACAGATGTAACCAAAAACCAGGCAGGAATTGACAGCTTAAAGTCGGAAATACTTAAAAAAGAAAAAGAGGTAAATGCGCTTTATGCGACCTATATCACGGAAGCCGAAGGTACAAAAGGCACTATGAAATTGGGCAAAGGTCCTGTTTATAAAGAGAAAAGGGAGAAACACGATGCCGCTTTAAAGGCATTGGACGATTTGCGCAAAGGTAATCTGGCCAAGATTGCCGAAAAGGAAGCAAAAGCCAAAACGCTGCAGGCGGATCTGGATAAAAAAGTAACCGAAACACAGCCTATAATTGACGGCTTTGACGGTTTAATGGCTCGTATCAATGCGTTGAACAAACTGCCAAGCCTTCCTTCTTTATTTATCATGTTATTGTTTTTAGCCATCGAAACCTCTCCTATTATCGCCAAACTATTATCCCCTAAAGGTGAATATGATTTTAAACTGGAAGACGACGAAACGGCTTTAAAAACGCATATCGAGCAGAACAACTACCAACGCAGTCTGCAAAAACAGACGGATGCTTCCATTTATGACAAGGTTTATGCCGATATTAAAGATGAGAAAGGCATCTACGATTATAAAAAGAAACGGGCTTTGGAACTTTTAGAGTTACAGGCCGACACCTATGTTGAAAAACAGAAAAAAGTAATGTAAATAAAAAAGCTCCTTTAATAAGGAGCTTTTTTATTATTATATCATCAGATCAGGCCGATTCGATCCGTATGGACATCCAGGATGCTTCCAGTATCAGGTTATCCCCTACATAAGCTTTTCCGGATTGTTTGATGATCTTTTCACTCATTCGCTGTATCGCAATGATATATTTTACCTGCTCGCCATACTGCACACCTTTGTAAAACTGCGCACTCTCGATCTGTGCTAATGCAAAAACACCTTTCGAAACACCTAATAATCGTACACCCGCTCCGCCACATTGTGCCATTGACTCAACAAGAATCGTTGCAGGAATATAGGGCATTGCAGGAAAACTTCCTTTGAGAAAAGCATTCATCTCTTCTTTAAAGGTATACACTCCGGTAATTTCCTTTTCGTTTGCCGAAAGGATCTCGTCTACAAATAAAAACGGAGCCCGGTGCGGTATCAGTTCTTCGACGTTCTTAGGTTTTTCCATAACATACAGTTTACAGATAGGTTAAAATCTCTTTTTTAAAAGCATCATATTCTCCCTGAAGGATCAATCCGTTGTCCAATAGTTTCTTATAGTTTTGAAGCTTTTCGAAAAGCTCTTCTTTGGACAATTCACTCAGTTTTTTGTCACCCGATGCCGCTGGCGCAGGTACCGGTTCTGCTACAGGTTCCTGAAACGTAACCGGAGCTACCGGCATTATTTCGGCAAAGCTGGTTACTTCTTCTGCTTCCATTTCTTCCACTTCTTCTTCTTCCTGTACCGGTTCAATGATAACCGCATCTTCCACTACTGGTGCCGTTGGGGCAACCGATTGGGCATTTACAGTATTCGTTTTTAAAGCATCCAATTGCTCTTTGGCAAAAGTATACAGTTTGCGTGCCTGGTTTTTCGGGATATAATCAATCGAAATGGTCAGTTCGCTTTTGGTTGCAAACGAGAATTCCGACCCGAGGATGTTTTCTTTTACAAATGTTCCGGTTATATCGTCCCAGTCATAATCTACAAAATCCATGGATAATCCTAAATTTTTAGGACGGCACATAATAATCCGTTTATTCGTTACCACGATACTATCCGGAAATACCGTTATGGCCGGTTTTTTCTGTACTCCTATATATCCTACTTCTTCATTTTTCATCAACAAATCCTGTAATTTGGAGGTGATTTTCTCTATCGCTTTAGGATCCTGATCTTCGTTTAAAAATTTTTTAATTTGATCTTTCATATAATCGTTACTTTTTAATCTTGTGCTGTCTGCCCTTTCAGGCAATTTGTTTTGAATTCATTTTCAGGCTGTAAAGTTGCAAAGTCCTTTTGAAATTATCTAATTTTCAGCCTGATTAATTTCACTTTGAATTTTCTTTGTCAGACTGTTAAATACCAAATCATAGGAATGTGCAATTAATTCCCTTACAAACTTATCGGTTAGTTCCTTATTGACGGCAACCGTATTCCAATGCACTTTACTCATGTGAAAACCCGGTTTGATGTCGTCATATTGCCCCCGCAATTCTTGTGCCCTTTCCGGATCACATTTTAAATTTATGGACGGATTTCCGTTTTCCCACTCTTTTAACGAGGCAAGCGCAAACATTTTGCCGCCTACTTTAAATACCAAAGTGTCTTCATCAAAAGGAAAATGTTCGGTTACTCCTTTTTTTGACAGACAATACTCATAATACGCCTGAATATCCATTTTATTGTGTTTTATCCTTTCCTATTATTCCTAAATGTGTTTTTGAAAATCCTTCGTTGTATTTTAAACCATATCCTAAAGCCCTGTCCAGGCAGGAATGACTGAATAGTATGATTCCGGCTAATTTCAGTTCTTCATTCAGCGTGTACATGCCGCAGAGATACACTAAAACTGCTACGCCTTTATGATGAAACAGGTTGTAAGCATAAGCACCCGCTTTGTTCCCGAAGGCATATCCCAGCATTGAAAAATCGGGCGTAAAAAGCAGTAACGGAAACCACCACCAGGCATAATCCGTTTGCAGGAACAGCAACAAGCCTGCCAGAAATTGTATTACTTCTTCCAGTTTGAGTATTGTTTTCATTGTATGCTGTATAAAACCGGTTTACTCGGAGAGGCATCGTTTTCAAAAGAGGCGATCTGAATGTTCAGGAAATAACTTCCGTCAATTACCGTATCCGGTACAAAGATCATTTCGGTTATGGTGGCATTCATCCGCGCATCTGCATTTAGCTGGTTCACATCTTTAACGTTCCAGAATGCTTTGTGTGCGCGTAATTTTCCTTCGTCGTGTTCTTTATCAACACTTGGCAAATCGATTAACAGGTGGTCGATACCCGTTTCCCGGATCCATACTGCTGCCGCTTCATCTAAATACGGCGGATTGGTATTCGAGTAGTTTGTGGATTGTTTTACCGTATCGTTGGGCAATGTCCGGATAACAACCGCTTCCAGTTTTTTCCCATGCAGTGCTTTTTCCAGCTGTTCTTTGGTAATCACCAGGTCTTCATCCTGCTGGTGTGGTTTTATACTAACCAGTTCGGCAGTGAAGAAGAACTGTTTTAACGCCTGGTTGATGCTGTAAAACTCCCGGGTAATATGCCCCAGACATTCGGTATGCGTACCATGTCCATGCGGGTTGAAGAAAATATTATTAAAGTTTGTCGACGATTTTCCTTCGCTGACTTTACCAATCCAGTCGCCAAACCGTACCGGCTCAATAACCGGTTTTTCGATATACCAGGCTATCGGGTTACTGTCGGTATTGGTTAACGGGATGGAGATATCAATAGGTTTTGATAAATCGATTTCGAAATTTTGCTGTTTGTGACTGATGCTTGTTTTCATTCGTACTGAAATTTCCGGCATCTCCTACTATTGAAATGCTTTTATACATCCAAATATAAATCTTTTAATTCAGGATATGGCAGTTTTCTTAAATTCTACGACTGTAATTTAAGCTGTTTTTTGAAGATTTCCGGATTAGTTCAGGATAAACAAATCACTGGCAATACCATCGCTGAAAAACTTTCCTTTCCGGGTAGTCCGCAACACATGCTCCGATACTTCCAGTTTACCATTATCCAGGTATTGCTGTGCCTGCTGTAGCAGTGCTTTCTGGTAATCTTCGCCAAATTCGTTCCGGATCCTGTCCAGCGATACACCCCAGACGGTTCGCAGTCCGGTCATGATGTATTCGTTATAACGGTCGGTTTTGGAAAGGGTTTCCTCCTCACTTGGAAGGCTATCGTTTTCCAGTGATTTAAGATAAAGGCTGTTGTTCGCAATATTCCAGCTCCGGTGTACTCCGTCATAGCTGTGTGCCGATGGTCCGATACCGATATATTTTTTCCCCAGCCAATAGGCCGAGTTATTCCGGGAGAAATAGTTTTCTTTTCCAAAGTTGGAAAGTTCGTAGTGAATAAATCCGTTGGCTTCCAGCGCATCCACCAGCATTAAGAATTGCTCGTGTGCTACCTCATCGTCCGGTTGCGGGATAACACCCTGCGTGATAAATTTCTGCAAAGCCGTTTTCGGCTCGACCGTTAAAGCATAACTGGAAATATGCGGTATGTTCAGTTCCAAAGCGGTCCGGATATTTTCGAGCCACCGGTTATTGTCCATGCCCGGAGTTCCGTAAATCAGATCAATGGAAATATTATCAAAATACTGCCTTGCTATTTGCAGGCACTTTTTGGCTTCTGCCGCGTTATGCGCACGGTTCATCAGTTTCAGGTCTTCTTCAAAAAATGACTGGATCCCGATACTCAAACGGTTGATGTTATGCTGATGCAGTTCCACAATCCGCTTTTCGGATAAATCGTCCGGATTGGCTTCAACGGTAATTTCCGGATTATCGGCAACCTTGTAGTTTTGATAAACCGTATCGATTAACAGGCGAATGTCTTCAACCGCTAAGATGCTGGGTGTTCCGCCGCCAAAGTAGATCGTTTCAACGGTTTCCTGCTCAAATTCATGTTTACGCAGCCGGATTTCTTTGGCTAAAGCCAAAACCATCCCGTCTTTTTTCTTCAGTGACGTCGAAAAATGAAAATCGCAGTAATGACAAGCCTGCTTGCAAAATGGGATATGAATATAAATTCCTGCCAACGTGTGTGGTTTATTTTTTTACTCGGTCTTCGTTTTGTTTTACAAAGGCATCCCAGCCGGTATAGCTTTTACCGATGGTTATTTTACCGGAATTAAAGTAATGGCAAACTGCCGCGGCAAGTCCGTCTGTACTATCCAGGTTTTTAGGCAGTTCTTTCAGTCCTAACAATTGCTGCAGCATTTTGGCAACCTGCTCTTTGCTCGCATTACCATTTCCGGTAATGGCCATTTTTATTTTTTTGGGTTCATATTCCGTAATGGGGATCTGGCGCGACAAACCGGCCGCCATGGCGACACCCTGTGCTCTTCCCAATTTCAGCATAGACTGGACATTTTTCCCAAAGAAAGGTGCCTCAATCGCAATTTCATCGGGATGATGTGTTTCGATTAATTCAATGGTGCGCTCAAAAATGATTCTCAGTTTGGTATAATGGTCATCATATTTGGATAGCTGCAATTCGTTTAACTGCAAAAATTCCATTTTTTTATTGATGACTTTTATCAATCCGAAACCCATGATGGTCGTTCCCGGGTCAATTCCTAATATGATGCGTTCGTTTGCCAATTTTAATTTGTTATTTTGCAGCGATGATTTCTGTACCCCACAAAGCTAAACAATTCCTCGTTCTTGTAATCAAACTTTTGATTGTGGGAGGCGCTTTTTATTTTATTTACAACCAACTGATGCATAATGACCAGCTGGATTGGGAAAAATTCATAGCATTGGTAAAAAGCAAACAGTCTTTTGGCGCTTTTGCCTTTATTTTATTCCTGTCTTTCCTGAACCGGTTTTTAGAGATCCTGAAATGGCAGAATTTAGTGAGCGTTATTGCTAAAATTACGGTAGGAGCCGCTTCAAAACAGGTTTTGGGAGCGTTAACCGCAGCCATATTTACTCCAAATGGAATTGGCGAATATGCCGGGAAAGCTTTGTTTTTTGAAAAATCGCAAACGAAAAAAATTGTCTTCCTGAACCTGATCTGCAATGGCATTCAAATGGTGCTGACCGTTGTATTCGGAATTTTCGGGCTGCTTTATTTTAATACGGTCTATAATGTGATAACCTCACAAACCGTGCTGATACTGTTCGGACTGCTGTTATTGCTTTTCGGCATACTGTTCTCTGTTAAGAAAATTACGATTAAAGGTTATTCGATTGAAAAGCTGATTCATAAAATTAACGGAATCCCTAAAAAAGTACACCGGAAAAACATACTGCTGGCGGTAGCACGTTACCTGGTTTTTTCACATCAGTATTATTTTTTATTCCTTCTTTTTGATGTCGATTTATCCTATTTCCTGTTAATGGCAACCATAACAAGCGTTTATTTTCTGGCGTCTTCCCTGCCTACTTTCCAGTTCCTGGATTTTGCGGTAAAAGGCAGTGTAGCCGTCTATTTTTTCGGATTATTGGGTGTAAACGAATGGATTGTCGTTTTTATTAGTACTTTAATGTGGTTTTTAAATGTGGTGCTCCCTGTGATCATCGGCAGCTATTTTGTTTTAAATTTTAAATCGCAATGGAAATCCTGATCTTATTTTTCTGTCTGGTTTTTATAGACTATACTCTTTTTATCGGTTTGCTTGTTTATGGTTTTTCGAAAGTACAATCGTTTCAAAAAAAGGAGCTGCCTGTCCGGACTACATTTTCAATAGTGGTTCCTTTCCGGAATGAGGCCGGAAATTTACCGGATTTATTACATTCGCTAACGGCTTTAAATTATCCGAAAGCGCTGTTCGAAATTATTTTTGTCGATGATGCTTCCGAAGATGAATCGGTGCGCATTATCAACAACTGGCGTATGGAACATACGGCTTTTCACGTTACGATCCTGGATAACGTACGCACCACCAATGCGCCTAAAAAGGATGCGATCACCCGTGCTGTTTCCGTTACTAAAAAAGACTGGATCATTACTACCGATGCAGACTGTATGCTTCCCGCGGAATGGCTCAGTACTTTTGACAATTGCATTCAGCAAAATAATGCCGAACTGATAGCCGGTGCCGTTACCTTTCAGAAAAAATCCGGATTGCTGTCCCATTTCCAGCAAATGGATATCCTCAGCCTTCAGGGTGCTACTATTGGGAGTTTCGGATTGGACGAAGCGTTTATGTGCAACGGGGCTAATCTTGCCTATTCCAAAAAACTGTTTTACGATCTAAAAGGATTTGAAGGTAATACTGCCCTGGCAAGCGGCGATGATGTTTTTTTATTGCAAAAAGCTATCCGTGCCGTTCCTGAAAAAGTGTGTTATTTAAAATCGGAAGCAGCCATTGTTACAACCAAACCTTTACGAAGCTGGTGGGCATTATTTTTTCAGCGGGTACGCTGGGCTTCCAAGTCGGCGGCCTATCAGACCGATTTTCCAAAAGGACTTGCCTTAGTTGTTTTCCTGACCAATCTGTGCTTAGTACTTTCCTTATGGCTTGTTATCTGCCATTGGATGGACTGGCGCTATTTACTTGCTTTTTACCTGTTAAAGTTCACCGTCGATTTTATCCTGATGTTCCAGGCCAACCGGTTTCTTAAAATGGCTATGATTTCCGTGATTATCAGCAGTATTCTTTATCCTTTCTTTTGTGTAAAAGTAGCGCTCTATTCGCTGATAGGAAGGTATTCGTGGAAAGGGAGAACGTTTAAAGCGTAACGATTCTTTTTATTCCACATTAATGATCACCGGCAGTACAAATTGTGTTTTTACCGGGATGCCTCTTTTGATGGCAGGATTAATTTTAGGAAAGTCAACCAGACGGCTGTGCAGGATGCTGTCAATTTTTACTTTGTCGTAAGCAACACTGTCTTTGGGGAACTGCGGTTCAAATTTAATGCTGGCATCGGGAAATACGGTTACCTTTACTTCGATGGTATCGATTTCCGGATATAAAATGGAAAGTGTGTCTACATTCAGTTTTTCCTGAATTGTCTGGGTAAGGTATTCAAAAAAGCATTGCTTGCGCTGGGTTTCATCTGTAATTACTTCACAGGCATCAACCGTAGGAAAGGCATCTACTTTTTTCCAGTCTATCTTTTTAAGTTCTTTTTGCAGTAACTCTTCTTCCGACTGTACTTTCTTATCAAACAGCTGACAAGAGGTCACCGCAACAAGTAAAAAGAGTGATAGCAAATATTTTTTCATTATTTATTGTTCTTATGTCCGGAACTTTAACATCCTGTTGTTCCTTTCGTTGATTACATAAATGATAAATCGTAACTTTAAGTCGTCAAAAGTACTAAAAAAATTATGGAATACTTTTTATTGATAATCGGTTTTATTTGTATGCTTGTGGGCATATTGGGCAGTTTCCTTCCCATTTTACCCGGTCCGCCCATTAGCTGGGTCGGATTACTGCTGTTATACCTTACCAAAGGAATTCCTTTTAGCTACTGGATATTAGGCATTACGTTACTCATTGCCTTAGCGGTCGCTATTCTGGATTATATCATTCCAGCAAAAGGTACAAAAAAATTTGGCGGCAGTCAATACGGTATCTGGGGCACCAATATCGGTTTGATAGTGGGGCTGATCGCTCCTGTTCCATTCGGTTTTATCATTGGTCCTTTTGTAGGTGCCCTGGTCGGCGAGCTTATTTATGACAGCAAAGATCACCACCGGGCTGTAAAAGCGGCTACCGGTTCTTTTATCGGCTTCCTGGCTTCTACCTTTATCAAATTCCTGGTTTGTATGGTCTATTTAGCACTTTTTATCGTCACGGTATGGCAGTACCGTGCTATCTGGTTTTAGGTTCCCTGCTTTTTGTAGAAGGTAATCCCGATTCCGATCAGGATGATCAGACCGCCAATAACCATTTGAACCGTAATTTTTTCATCCAAAAGCAGCCACGCTAAAAAAGAGGTAAAGATCACCTGACTCAACAGGCTCAAGGAAACCCTGTTTGCTTCCATTTTTTGGGTGGCAAAACTAATGAGCGACCAGGCGATTAGCTGGCATAAAATTCCCTGAACAAACAATACCCCCCAAACGGTATTGGAAAAACCCTGAAACGGTTGGTCCAGCAACAGGCATATAATCCCCAGGAAAACACTGGAAACCGCCATACTGTACACCATAAAACTAATCGGTGCCATCTGGTTCAGTGCATATTTGCTCATCAGTATATAGGCGGCATAAAACAATCCTGAAAGCATCGCAAATCCAAATCCGATATCGAACGACAGGTTGTAAAACGTATCAAAACCTACCAGGATAACCATGCCGAGTATCGCAAAAAAGGCTCCTATCCAGAAATTGCGGGTGGGTTTATCCGGCATAAAAAGATACATCGCCAACCCAACCCAGACCGGAGCTAAATTTGCCAGTAAGGTTGCCTGTGTTGCGGTTGATTTCTGGATGGAAATATTCCATACCGCAATATCGGAACCGAAACAGATCCCGCACAATAAAATTACCCAAAGTGTTTTGGTATCGGGTTTTTCCAGTTTTTTACGGAGCAATACATACGGCAATGCCAATGCCGTAGCGATTGCCATTCTATAAAAAGCCGATGACAACCCTGAAACCGGAGTCCATTTTACTAAAATCGGGAAAATAGAGATACAGATTATACCTGTCAGTAAGGCAATGCGGGGATTTTTCATGACTCTCGGATTAAGGGCAAATATATCATTAATACCCCTATTTTAAAATGCTTTTGCTTTTATTGAGAATCCTCCGTTAAATACCCGGATACCCGTTTAATCGCATCCTGTTTCGCCGCTAATCTTTTACAATTCCTTAGTTTTTTATGATCTTTCGAATCAGTATCCCTTTATCGGTATAAATCCTGACAATATAAACAGCCGCCGGCAATGCCGTTATGTCTATCAGCGATGCCGGCTGAGGCGTCCACACCTTTTTACCGGTCGTATCATACACTTCTATTTTATTTACCGCAATATGCTCCGGCAATGCAATCCTGATTTTACCGCCGGACGGATTCGGGTATAGTTTTACGGCTACTAATTCCCGTTCGACAGCACTCAAAGTATTTGTCTGATTGATATATAATTTTGTAAGCGTCCCCAAGGGGCTGTTTTGCCCGGTTATCAGCACATCCATATCGGCATCATTATCCACATCGGCAAATTCAAAAGCACTATTGGACATGCCTATAAAAGGCATATCTGCCGCCGGGGTAAACCCCAGACTGCCATTATTCATATACAGGTCAGCCCGCATATTCGGATTCCGATACCCGGTAATCAGTACATCTTTAAAACCGTCATTATTCACATCGGCTAATTTCACACTGCCGTATTGCGCTCCGATAAAAGGGGTATCGGCTACCGGTGTAAAAGTACCGGTTCCGTCGTTTGTATAGAGTTTGGCGACTTTGGCATATACCGGATCGGCTCCCACCATCAGCAAATCAATATCGCCGTCATTATCGATATCGCCAAAAACTGCTCCTCCGGTAAAGATCGGTTCAATTCCGGGGTTGTTTACTTTGGTAAACGTTCCGGAACCTCCGTTTTTATACAATCCCATTTTTATCTGATAATCCGTATGGTCAATGCCGGACAGTAACAGGTCCTTATCGCCATCGTTGTCAATATCGGCCAGTGCAATTGCCGGATGGGCTATGTTTATCAGTCCGTTTATATTGGCATTTGCCAAAGCAAAACTTCCGGTTCCGTTATTCAGATACAGATTTGTGGTGCTGTTCCCGCCTTTGAATCCTGCTATAATCAAATCTTTATCGCCGTCGTTATCCACATCTTCAAACACCATGGCGCTATTGCTGAAAGCTTCTATTCCGTGATCCTGTATTTCGGTAAAAATCCCGGTTCCGTCATTGCTGTACAGTTTCGTTCTGTTACCATACGATCCGCTGGGCGAGGTTACTTCCGTAATTCCGGTGATCAGCAAATCCTGGTCACCATCATTATCAATATCGGCAAAAGCCGCAGCACCTTCCCGGATTACCAGCAGGTTCGGATTATTGGAAAGTGTAAAATTTCCGTGACCGTCATTAAAATACAAATTGGACCGGAGGTTATAACCACCATCCGCTCCGGCTACCAGGACATCGGCAAATCCATCGCCGTTGACATCTGCAAAGGCAACGGAACTGTACTGAACATTGATAACGGAAGGGGTTTCCTTAATAATGAATTCCTGAGCCTGCAGGGTATTGATTATAAAAGGGAATAACAGTAAATAGTATTTTTTTGCCATACGTCTGGTTTTCGGTCTTTGCGATTATCGTATAAAAATAATCATTTTAAAATACTAAAAAACAAAGCCTTAACTATTTCACAGAACAGTTTTTTATTCCGGAAAAAAGTAACGTATTGTTACTATTACAAACAACGGCTGTTGCTGCTACCCTTCATCGAAAGAAATGTTTATCTTTTTCCGGATCCTGTATATTCTGGCTTCTACAGAACGAACGGTAACATTTGTAATCAATGCTATTTCCTTTATCTGGAATCCGAGCCTCAAAAAGGCGCATACTTTCTGGTCTTCCAGATTTAAAGCCGGTATGGATGCCGTAATTTTTTCATAGAAATCGAAATGCAGCACCGAAAACTGAAATAAAAAGCTGTCGTCATTATTCTGGGCAAGCCTGATAACGTTTTCCAGGCAAACCGGCTCTATCTTTTTGGCTTTTTCAAGCAGTTCTTCTTTGCTTTTCAAGCGGTCTTTCTGTTTGTCTATTTCCTGTCTTTCTTCTTCTGCTCTTCTGTAAAACCGGACAACCCTTGCCAGCAGCAACACCGCCAGAACAATAAATGAAATGGTGCTGATAAGTGCTCCCTGACTATACTGCTGGAATTTCTGCGTGGTATTCCGCACCAGTTCTTTCGTTGGTTTTTCCAGGCCTTTCTTTTGGGATTGTTTTACAATACTGTTTTCGGAGATCAGTTTTTGAAAATGATAATCTGCTTTTTCCTTATCTCCCAGTTTGTCATAAATCTTAGACAGGTTGGAATGCATCGTCGACATTAACGCATTCCTCTGGAACTTATTGGCTATAGCCAGCGCATAATTGTACTGTACTATCGCTTCCTGCATATTGTCCCTTGCCAGTTCAAGATTGCCCATATTAAATGACGCCTGCAGCTGTGCTTTATCGCATTGTGTTATTTCGGCAAGCCGCACCGCATTTTCAATATAAATGGCCGCCGAATCATATTGCTTTCCGGCGATAAAACAGGCTCCGATATTGGCATTAACCAGCGAAAGGTTTCTTCTTTTGATGCGGTCATCCTTCATTTTGCTAAAAGCATAGGCACTTCGCCTGTAGTAAGCTTTTACCGAATCGGTGTTCTTTTTATTCTGGCTGAGACAATCAGCCATATCACTAAAAATATAGCCTTCCTGCCGGAAACGATCATTGCTCGCTTCCATTTTGCCGGCCGCTTTCAGGGCTTTTCCAAATTCTTCAAACGCTATATCAAAAAAACTGAGGGTTTCATAACATTGTCCTTTTAACCGGAAGGCTTCCGACAGTAATTCATTGTTCTTTATGCCCACAGCGTTCTTTTCGGCTTTATTTGCAAATTCCAGCGCAATATCATATTGCCCCATCGTCAGGTAACTCTCCCCTATCACCAATGCGCTTTTAATCATTCCTTCTTTATAGTCTATTTTTTCAGCATAGGTATAGCAGGTCTTGCCTTTCATCAGTACTTTGCCCGGTATACTGTCATGCATGTTCACCAAAGTGGTGAGCATACTGTCAATTTTCGCTTTCGAGTATTGTTGTGCTGTACATGTTATGGTTAATGACAATGCAAAAAAGCGGGCAAAGAAGATCTTCTTCATCATATTATAATCTTGAAATCCATTCATATAGCTCCTTATCTTGTGGTATGTTTAGTTTCTTTCGTATTCTGTATTTTTTCGATTCGACTGCCCGCAGCGTACTTTTGGTATATTCGGCAATCTCCGATGTTGTCAGATTCAGTTTTAGCATCGCGCAGAATTTTAGTTCATTGCCAATAATACCCGGGGATATTTCAATTATCCGCGGACAGAAATCGGGATATGTTTCTTTAAATTCAGAAAGAAACGCCGGATTTCCGGTAGCGACGAGCTGCAATAGTTTTTGGGTTCGGTTTCTGGAATGACTGCTTCCTTTTTTCAGTTGCCGGAGCAGTTCGCTTTGCCGTTGCAGGTAACGATTTATCGCTTCTTTTTCCTTTTGGGCTTTATGCCATTTCCTTCGGTACACTTTTGTATAGCGATACACCAGCACCATCAGCAAAAAGCTGATGCCAATAATTAAAAGTTGTTTTTCCAGTTTTAGCAGCGATTCACTGCATTCCTCTTCTACAAAAAGATTGAGCGATGTATTTATAGCTTTTTTGTAAAGGCCGTTCAGGCTGTCGTTTAGTACGATATATTGCGCTCTGTAATAGCGGGAACTGTCCGGAAGGCGCTGTGCTTCGTATGTTTTAAAAAGGCTGTAATACAAATCCTTTTTATAGAAAATCCTTCCGTTCGCATTACTCAGCAATAAGGCTTTTAAAAACTGCTTTTTTGCGGCTTCAAAGTTCCCTTTGCAATAGGATAAGGTTCCCAGGGAATAGTCCTGCTCAATCGTTAAATAGTCCAGGTGAAGCCGCTGTGATGCCGCAATTGACTCGTCCAGATAAAAACGGGCTTTATCCAGCCGGTTTCCCCGAATATGAAAAGCAGCCCAGTTCAGATAGGCAAAGGCCATACAGCGCTTTTTATGAACATCAGTCACATCCATACTGCTAAAACTGGCATCGCTTTTCTGCAAATAATCAGCGACCAGATCTTTCGATCCGCCATTATCGTCATGGTTGATCGCGATGTTGGCATAAATAAAGCCGAGGCTTCTGTATTTATTATTCTTGTCTTTGATTTTATTGGCAAAATAGAGCGCTTTATTTAAAAGGTTTTCTGCCTCTTTATAAAACCCCAGCCGTGCCAGGCTGATCCCTTTTAAGCGAAGTGCCTTGGACTTATAGTAACTATCGGAAGCCCGACAGTTTTTATCTGCCTTTACTGCATAAAAAAGTGCCTCACCATCATCTTTACTCCTTCTATAGCTTTCACTAATAAAAAGACTGCCAACAACAATTCCTTTTTTATACCCTAATCCGGCAGACAGTGTAATTCCTTTTAACGCTTCACGGATAGCCAGTTCCGGTGTTTCTTCCCCAATACTTACCGCATGCCGCAACAGGCTGTCAATTTTATTTCTCTTGTTCTGAGAAATCCCACTTGTAAATACGAACAGCAGGATGAAAAGCTGCGTTCTTTTCATAGCAATTAATATTTAATAGGTTTTTTTAGTAGTCACAATATGACTGTTCAGGATTGCAGGCAATCCAGTAATCATACCGGCATTTAGGGAAGATGTCGATATATCATTTTTATTATACCTCTCGTTTGAAAACGGAAGCTATAAATGACAAAAAAAGGGAAGGGTAAAAAATATAGTTATTCTTCAGGATGTTCTCCATCCGGAATGAATAATTCAAATCTGTTTAACAACCATTAAAATGCACATTTGTTAAAAAGACCGCTATATTATTCTCAACTGTTCAAAAATAAATTATTTTATCTGTTTTCAAAATTTTATTCTTTAAAATTTTAAGAAATAAAATACTGTTATCACAAAAAAAATACCATAGCAGATTTGAAAAATCGTTTTTTACCAAAAAATCACGCTTATTCCATACTATAGCTGCCTGGATAACTGGCAGATAGAGATTTATGTTGTTAAAAAATGCCAAGGGTGTCATACAGCATTATTCAATTCAACTGTTGTGATTTTTTCATTCAGGCAGATTATCAATTTTGTTTCGCCGGAATTCAGGTTCCTTGTTCATCAAGCAGTTTCTTGATGGCCTTGTTGAGACCGTTATACTCTTTTCGCAATAAATCTGCGGTTATACTGTTGCGGTCACCCCGCAAACATTGCCGAATATAATAGCCTGTAAACCCATATTTTTCAACGAGTTTATTAATTACAAGCGTGTTATACTTGTTTTGCTTATTTTTTTCCATATTTTTGTTTGTTGCTCCGTTTGTTTCGGAACACAAAACAAATATATAAACTTTATTCTAAAATTAAAACAATATTCTAAATATCCATGAACATTGTTTATAATTTTAACACCTTTTTCAGTTATGAAGCCAATAGAACGTGTCAAGGAAATAATCAAGTTTTACAACTTATCCATCAGTGCTTTTGAAAAAAGAACACAGATGTCAAACAACTCCATTCAGACTGCCATCAAAAGAGTCGCCAATTTGAAAGACGACACTTTAAACAACATTCTAAAAGCTTTCCCGGATATTTCTGCCGAATGGCTATTAACCGGAAAAGGGACCATGTTCCGAAAAGAAACACCTTATCAAAATACCAATCCGGATGATGTTGCCAGTGACAATCCAACCGGTAACAGCGAGAGCAAAAAACAGTATTATGACGGAATGTTTATCCGAAATGCCGAATTGATTCCGCTGGTTCCGGAAGAGGCTTTCGCAAGAATAAAATACCGCGGCATCATTTCCATGGATCATGAAATTGAGAAATACCACGTGCCTTTATTCAAGGGAGCGGAATTTCTGATCAGCATCAAAGGAAACGCCATGATTCCCAAATATAGCAATGGTGATTTGGTAGCCTGTAAAAGAGTGCCTCTTGATTCTTTCCTGCAATGGAATAATGTATATGTGCTGAGCACCACGCAAGGTTCCCTGATTAGAAGAGTCCGCGAAGGCAAAGACGACAACCACATTCTTATTGTTTCTGAGAATCCGGAATTTGAACCGTTCCAACTAAACAAAAGTGAACTAAACGCCATTGCCATAATTGTGGGTGTCATCCACAACGAATAATAAAAAGTCCAGATACCGGAAAGTATTTCCTAAAGTGTTATCCTGCAGATACTCACTTTACCGCTATGCTATTCCCTTATTTTAGCAGTATTATACGAATTCCTGTCTGACCTATTAAAGCGCACTAATATGGAACCATCACACAAAATACGCGTCTGTGTAGCCGGCGCAACCGGCTGGGCCGCTTCCGAATTATCAAAAGGCATTGCCGCCACAACCGATCTTGAGTTGGTTGCTGCCGTGGCCCGGAAAACCGCCGGAAAAAACCTGAATACGGTTCTGGGTTTTACATCCGAAAAAAATATCCCGATTTTCAGTACACTGGAAGAAGCCCTGCAAATCCCGTGTGACGTCCTGATCGATTATACCGCTCCGGAAATCGCCAGGCACCACATCCTCACCGCGCTTCACAAAGGAGTAGCTGTAGTGGTAGGCACTTCGGGTTTATCCGATGCCGATTATGACGAAATAGGCAGGCTCGCAACCGAAAAGCACCGACCGGTACTTGCCGTGGGCAATTTCGCAATCAGTGTTGTACTGCTAAACAAATTTGCAGAAATGGCCTCCCAATACATGCCGCACTGGGAAATTATCGATTATGCGAGCGATACCAAGGTTGATGCTCCAAGCGGAAGCGCCCTGGAACTTGCCAATCGTTTATCGAAACAACAAGCGGTCATTACGATTCCTACCGAAACCGTACAGGGTGAAAAAGCAACCCGCGGAGCCAATATAGGCGGAACGCAGGTACACGCTGTCAGGCTGCCGGGTTATGTTATTTCCCTGGAAACCATTTTCGGAATGGAGAGTGAAAAGCTGATCCTGAAGCACGAAGCCGGCGACAGTGCCAAACCTTATGTAAAAGGCGCCTTGTTAGCCATCCGGAAGGTAAACACCTTTACCGGGTTAAAAAGAGGTCTTGACCAGGTTATGGATTTTTAAATTTTAAACAGTCCCCAAAAAATAATGTCATTCAAACAAAAGTTTTCCCTGCCGCCCATACCGGCAGTCTTATTATCCATGCTGAGCATACAGATGGGCGCTTCACTTGCGAAACAGTTATTTCCTTCTTTGGGAATTGGCGGTACCGCAACCTTACGCGTGGGTATCTCGGCTATATTGCTCTATTTGTTTTTTAAACCCAATTTCCGGAAGTTCAGCCGCCGGCAATGGCTGGCCGGCCTTGCCTATGGCGCCTGTCTGGGTGCTATGAATCTGGTGTTTTATTTTGCCATCAAGCGAATCCCGTTAGGTTTAGGCGTTACACTCGAATTTATCGGTCCGCTGGTACTTGCTCTGTTAGGTTCCCGAAAGATCAGCGATCTTTTATGGGTGGCATTAGCCGGTTTAGGGATCTTCCTGATCGCCCCGCTTCATGGCAACCATATCGATTTATTCGGTATGTTTTTAGCGGTTCTGGCCGGAGCTTTCTGGGCGGGATATATTGTATTGGGCGGAAAAGTTTCAAAAATAATGGAAAAAGGAGAGGCGGTTACGATCGGTATGGTCTTCGCTACCCTGTTCATCATGCCGTTTGGCTTTTTTAGCGGCGATTTGCTGGCTCTAAACGGACACCTACTCCTTCTGGGCACCGCCGTGTCTTTATTGACCAGCGCAATCCCCTTTACACTCGACATGGGTGCTTTAAAACATTTACCAGCCAAGACATTCAGTATCCTGATGAGCCTGCATCCGGCTTTTGCCGCTCTTTCCGGGTTGTTATTCCTAAAAGAGCAGTTAAGCCTGCTGCAATGCCTTTCCATTGGCTGTGTGATCACAGCAAGTATAGGCGCCACCCTTTTTTCAAAAAAGTAACGATATTACGAATCACCATAACCGTATAAGAAGGTTATTACCAATAATCAGAAAATAAAAAAGCCTCCCGATATGAGAGGCTTCCTTTTTACTGGCGGTCTGGACGGGACTCGAACCCGCGACCCCATGCGTGACAGGCATGTATTCTAACCAACTGAACTACCAAACCAGTGCTTTATTGCGAGTGCAAATGTAGAACTTTTTTATTCATTTGCAAACATTTTTCAGTAAAAAAAGTAAGTTTTTTGTTAAGCTTCTGACTGCCAATATTTCCGATATTCAGAAACATGTAAATCAAAAAAGCCCTCCGGATTCTGAACATTCAGAAACATTGGAAAGCTTTTCATTGGTCTAACTACTAAACCTGGTACTTACGTACCTAAACAACACAACTAATTTTAAATATTTTAAGAGGGCAAAAAAGCCTTTCTCTTCGAAAGGCTTCCTCTTTACTGGCGGTCTGGACGGGACTCGAACCCGCGACCCCATGCGTGACAGGCATGTATTCTAACCAACTGAACTACCAAACCAGTGCTTTATTGCGGTTGCAAATATACAACCCTTTTCCATTTCTCCAAATGTTTTTATAAAAAAAATCCGTTTTTATTTTCCTTAATCAGCCAAACTTTTGTTTTTCAGCCAAGTATGTCATTAAAATTTTTTCAAATTTTTCATCTACAGAAACAGGAACATACCTGATTTTATACAAAGCACAGGTGTTTGCCACTTTATCAAAGTAGTCCTGCACCAGCTTTTCATAGTCGTTTTTAATATTTTCCGCAAAAAGATTGACCTGTTCACCGGTTTCCATGTCAATAAATTTTCTCGGAGCGTTGTCAAAATCAAACTGAAATTCCGTTTTCCGGTCAATAACATGAAAAAGGACCACTTTATGTTTGTTGTGTTTGAGATGCTGCAAGGCTTTAAACAAGCGTTCGTCATCTTCTCCCTGAAACATATCGGTAAACAAAATCACCATGGAACGTCTGTGGATCTTTTCGGCTATCTGATGTAAAAAGGTAATGGTATCCGTATTTTTAGACTGCTGCGATGCCTGCAATACGTTTTCAAGCACATTGAGCAGCATCCGGTGATGGCGCTCGCTGCCTTTTTCGGGTGCATAGTATTCGTATGTATCGGAATAAACACTCAGTCCTACCGCATCCCTTTGCTTTTTAAGCAGGTTCATCAGTACCGCCGAGGCCAGCACGGAAAATCCTATTTTATTTTCATAGAAAAGCTGTCCGCCTGCCAGTTTCGGATAATGCATTGAGGAAGAGTTATCAATAATCAGATGGCATCTTAAATTGGTTTCTTCTTCAAAACGTTTGGTGTATAACCGGTCGGTTTTTGCAAAAAGCTTCCAGTCGATGTGTTTGGTGCTTTCTCCGGTATTGTAAACCTTATGTTCGGCAAACTCGGCAGAAAAGCCATGAAAGGGACTTTTGTGCATTCCGGATATAAATCCTTCCACAATCTGGTTTGCCAGCAGTTCCAGATGCTGAAAACTGGATATTTTTGCTATTTGATCGTCAATCTTCATAGTCTCAAAGATAATGAGATAATTTGATGATTTTAAAATTTTACAGGCCTTAAAATATAAAAAGCCCGGCATAGCCGGGCTTTTTATATTGATATAATCGTATTCCGATTATAGTAATGCGTCAATTGCATCGGTATATGTTTGCTTTGGAGCAACACCTACCTGACGTCCTACCACTTCTCCGTTTTGGAATACCAAAACAGTAGGAATGTTACGAACACCATATTTTGCAGCAAATTCCTGATTAGCATCTACATCAACTTTACCAATCACGGCTTTCCCAGCATATTCTTCACTGATTTGATCAATGATAGGAGCTACCATTCTACAAGGACCACACCATGCTGCCCAAAAGTCAACCAAAACCGGTTTGTCTGATTTCAATACTACCTCATCGAAAGTAGCATCTGTTATTGCTTGTGCCATTTTATTTTCTTTTATAATTATGATACAAAAATAGACTTTTATTTTAATTATTGAAGTGTCTTGAAATCAGTTTTGATTATGCCTCAATTGTTAAAATTGATTTATGTTCTTTTTAACATTTCGCAATCAAATTACTAATTATCAACGCCTTAATTCAATTTAAAGTTAATCTGCATCTTTTCCAGCTCCTGTAATAAATCTGTAGAAATATTTACTTTTAATTTCCGGCTTGGCATACTGAGCTTGGTTACCACTCTTAATTCTTCTTTTTCTTCCGGGATTTCCATTTCCGTTTCTTCTGCGATATCGTCACCCGCAGCGGCTTCATCATCTGCCGGCGAAAGGGCAATTTCAAGCGCTTTTTTGACTCTTTCAATTTCCATTACTTCAAAAGTAACGCTGTGTTCCCCGCGGTTGGACTGGAATATTTCATGCAGTGCTGCAATCATATTCTGCTGCAGTTCGGCAATGTTCATCTGGATAATCAGTTTTTTTGCAAACGTTGACAGTACATCCTGCAGCGGTTTGACATCCAGGAACTGAATTCTCGGTTCCGTACGTTTTCCGTCTTTATTTACCCAGCCTTCCTTAATATTGATCTTAAAGTACATAAAATAGTTTGCAACCAAAAAGTGGCGGTATTTCAGATAGTCCTCCCTAAACATCGAAAAACGGTAGCTTTCGTCATATCCTTCAAGGTTAAAACTGGCAAATCCCATTCCGTTTTTAGCCACACGGTGCTCCACTCCGGTTACTATCCCTCCGAAACTGAGGTTTTTCCCGAGGTGCTGTTCCATGTTTTTCAGCGCATCCAGACTGGCATTACAGAAGTATTTCATTTCAAATTTATAATCGTCCAGCGGATGTCCGGAGATATAAATTCCTACAACTTCTTTTTCTTTAGCCAGTTTTTCCATCGTACTCCACTCTTCACATGGCGGTACAACCGGCTCCGGAATCTGTACATCACTGCTTTCCCCGAAAAGACTTACCTGTGAGGAGTTTTCATTTTCCTGGAATTTGGAACCGTAACGGATTGCTTTTTCCAGAAACGTCAGGTTATCGCCGTCTGAATGGAAATACTGCCCTCTGTGTGTGGTTGCAAAACAGTCAAATCCTCCTGCCAGAGCAAGGTTTTCAAATGCTTTTTTATTAGCCGCACGCAAATCGATACGTTTTGCCAGGTCGAAGATGGATTTGTATTTACCGTCTTTACGGTTTTCTACAATGGTGTTCACCGCTCCGCCTCCAACTCCTTTAATAGCACCCATACCAAAACGGACCGCATAATTTTCGTTTACGGTAAATTTATAAAAGGATTCATTTACATCCGGCCCCAATACAACCAGTCCCATTCTTTTGGATTCTTCCATAAAGAAGGATACCTGTTTAATATCGTTCATGTTATTGGACAGTACCGCTGCCATATATTCGGCCGGGTAATGTGCTTTCAGATAAGCTGTCTGATAGGCAATCCAGGCATAACAGGTCGAGTGGGATTTGTTAAAGGCGTAACTCGCAAAGGCTTCCCAGTCTTTCCAGATCTTATCGAGTTTAACGGCATCATGTCCGTTTGCAACTGCCTGGTCGATAAACTTGGATTTCATTTTATCCAGTACGTCTTTTTGTTTTTTACCCATCGCTTTACGCAATACGTCGGCATCACCTTTAGAGAAGTTCGCCAGTTTTTGCGACAGCAACATTACCTGCTCCTGATAAACGGTAATTCCGTAGGTTTCCCCCAGATATTCTTCGCAGGCATCCAAATCGTACGTAATTGGTTCATCCCCGTTTTTTCTCCGGATAAAGGAAGGGATGTACTCCAAAGGTCCCGGACGGTACAAGGCATTCATCGCAATTAAATCGGCGAAAACCGTCGGTCGCAGTTCCTTCATGTATTTCTGCATTCCGGGTGACTCGTACTGGAAGATACCAACCGTTTCCCCTCTCTGGAATAATTCGTATGTTTTGACATCGTCGATCGGGAAATTCTCCGGATCCAGTTCGATGCCCAATCTGTATTTTACAAGTTTTACCGTGTCTTTGATCAGTGTAAGGGTCTTCAGACCCAGGAAGTCCATTTTCAGCAATCCGGCACTTTCGGCAACGGAGTTGTCAAACTGGGTTACATATAAATCGGAATCTTTTGCCGTGGTAACCGGAACGAAGTTCGTGATATCATCCGGTGTGATAATTACCCCACAGGCATGAATACCGGTATTTCGCAAAGAGCCTTCCAGCATTTTTGCCTGCTGAATGGTTTCTCCCGCCAGGTCTTCTTCCCGCGCAATGGCGATCAGTTCCTTGACACGATCGTATTCATCTGACGATTTCAGTGCTTTTTTAACCAGGTCCTCATCTTCCGAAAGGAAACGTGCCAGGTTCCATTTGGACGGCATCATCCCCGGAATTAATTTGGCAATCCTGTCGGCTTCAAATAACGGTAAATCCAATACACGGGCGGTATCACGAATTGCCGATTTGGTTGCCATTTTACCATAGGTAATAATTTGCGCTACCTGATTGGAACCATATTTATTGATTACATAGTCCATAACACGGCCACGGCCTTCATCGTCAAAGTCAATATCAATATCGGGCATGGATACACGATCCGGGTTCAGGAAACGCTCAAAAAGCAAATCGTACTTAATCGGGTCAATATTGGTAATCCCCAAACAGTAGGCAACGGCAGAACCCGCCGCCGATCCACGTCCGGGACCTACCGAAACATCCAGATTCCGGGCTTCGGCGATGAAATCCTGTACGATCAAAAAGTATCCCGGGTATCCGGTTTTTTCAATCGTCTGCAATTCGAAGTCCAGTCGTTCGCGAATTGATTCTGTAATTTCCGTATAGCGCTTTGCCGCTCCCACATAGGTCAAATGGCGAAGGAATTTATTCTCTCCGCGTTTTCCGCCATCTTCATCATCTTCCGGCACAACAAATTCTTCCGGAATATCAAACTTCGGAAGCAGTACATCACGATACAGCGAATAGGCTTCAACCTTATCGATAATTTCCTGAATGTTAACAATCGCTTCCGGTAAATCGGCAAAGATTTTTTTCATCTCTTCCACCGATTTGAAGTAGTATTCCTGGTTAGGCAATCCGTAACGGTATCCTCTACCTCTACCAATAGGGGTTGCCTGTTTTTCACCGTCTTTTACACAAAGTAAAATATCGTGGGCATTGGCATCTGCTTTGGTGGTATAATAAGTATTGTTTGTCGCTACGATTTTTACCCCGTGTTTTTTGGAAAAGGCAAGCAACGTCTGGTTTACCCGGTTTTCATCTTCCTGATTGTGACGCATCACCTCAAGATAGAAGTCGGCACCAAACTGTTCTTTCCACCAGATCAAAGCTTCTTCCGCCTGATTCTCACCAATATTTAAAATCTTGCTCGGAATTTCCCCATAGAGGTTTCCGGACAGGACAATAATATCTTCTTTATATTGCTCGACAACCGTTTTATCAATTCTGGGCACATAGTAGAAACCATCGGTATAGGCGATGGAAGACATTTTTGCCAGATTGTGGTAGCCTTTTTTATTTTTAGCCAAAAGAACAACCTGATAACCGTTGTCTTTTTTGCTTTTATCTTTATGGTTTTCGCAAATGTTGAATTCACAGCCTACAATCGGGATCACTTCCGTTTCGGTTGGTTCTTCCCCATTTTCAATTGCTTCTTTGTTTTTAGCTGCTGCTGCCTTGTTATGATTGAATACCGAGCTTACAAACTGGAAAGCTCCCATCATGTTTCCGGTATCGGTCATTGCAACTGCCGGCATTTTGTATTTTGCCGCTTCTTTTACCAGATCGTTTATTCCAATGGTAGATTGCAATACCGAAAATTGGGAATGGTTGTGAAGATGGGCAAAAGCCGCTTCTTTTAAATCTTTTCTGGCTTCTTCGGAAACGCTTGTCTGGTTATCTTCTTTTTGAATCTGCGCCAAACGGGCACGAATAACATCTGATGCCTGTTTAAGGTTAATATGTTTTAATCCGATCAGCTGAATTTCCTGCGGATTCTGTTCTCTGAATTTATCGAAATAGTCTTCCGTTACATCCAGTTCTTCTTTTGTAAAGACTTCCCTTTTGATCAATTCCAGGAAACAGCGCGTTGTCGCTTCCACGTCGGCAGTAGCATTGTGCGCTTCTGCAAACGGAACTCCGAAAAGATACTGGTGTAATTCTGTCAGTGTAGGAAGTTTGAATCTTCCGCCACGTCCTCCGGGTAATTTTAACAGTTCTGCCGTTACTTCGGTACAGGTATCCAGAACGGGCATGCTAGCCATATCGGAAGCGACGTTCATTCGGTGGAATTCACATCCCATGATGTTGACGTCGAATCCTACATTCTGACCAACAATATATTTTGCTTTGGATAAAGCAATGTTGAATTTTTCCAATACTTCCTGCAGTGAAATTCCCTGCTCCATGGCCAGCTCGGTAGAAATACCGTGAATACGCTCTGCATCATAGGGAATATTGAAACCTTCAGGCTTAACAAGATAGTCCTGATGTTCTACCAGATTTCCCATTTCATCATGCAACTGCCATGCAATTTGAATACATCTGGGCCAGTTATCAGTATCGGTAATAGGAGCGGACCAACTTCGTGGCAAACCCGTTGTTTCGGTATCAAAAATCAAGTACATAGCTAAAAATCAGAATTTTAAAATCCGTAGAATTTCAAAAAAAGTAATTGTCAAATGTACTGCTTTTTAGAGAAAAAATTCAGCAGAAGTTGTTAACAAGCGCTAACTTCCCCAGACTCTGTTCTTAAAGATGTCGAAAGTTTGTTTCAGATGCCGGTTGATTAAAAGAAACCCTACTAAAAAAAGTAAGGCATACCCCACAACGGTAAAAATTTCCATATCCGAAAGCAAAACCGCCTGTCTGGAAACAGTATTGACGATTTGCTGTACCGATAATTTATGGGCCTCATCCACGGTATAGCCTTTGGCAATAAAACCCCGGGCAATTTTTTCCATCCGCGCCTGTGTTTCGGGACTTTCCGGCACTACAAACCGGCGCAGTTTGGTAAAATGGGTATTTTGCAGCAAAACCTGTGCATTTTGCATGATACAAAAACCGACGGTACTTCCCCAGAAACGCCCGGTAACGCCAATGGTTCCCGAAAAAGGAGCATAGTGTGCCGGAACAGACGAAACCGTAAACAATACTAACGGTACAAATAATATTCCCACCGCAACACCCTGCAATATATACGGAATCATAATATCCGTCAATGCCACATCGGGCACAAAAAGAAAGGTAAACCACAGGTGATAGATTGCAAAAATGAGAAAGCCCAGCATAAAAATATAGCGCATTGCCACCGCTTTTGCCAGAAAGATCCCTGCCAGTACAAGTCCCGTGATATTGCCCAGCACATTGAGGTACTGCACGTGTGCCACTCTGGACGGTTCCCAGTTCCACACTGTAAACATCGCGCTGTGACAAATATTCAGCGTTGCTCTGGCGATATAAAAAACCACAAACAGGAAAAATCCGGTTCGCAGGTTAGTGTATCGAAATACCTGCATGTCAAAGCAAGGGCGCTTTACCAATTGCTGCCGGACAATAAAAAGACCTCCGGTAATGAGCGTTACAATCAAAGCAATGATGATTTGCGGCGAGTCGAACCAGTATTTCCGTTCGCCGTATATAAAGAAAAAGGAACCGCTCAGTATGGCGGTCAGCACTAAGATAAAACTTGCCCAGTCCACCTGATACAGCGGGATCTTTTTATGAAAACGGTTGTTGTTAAACGTGAGCAGCACCAGTGCCACGCAAAGGATCTGGAATAATGCCGAGCCGTAAGCCATATAGGCCCAGTCGTAATTTTCCAGCAGCCAGACGGCTATATTCATGATAAAAGGAGAAGCCAGCAGCAGTGCGCCATAATTGTAGGTAAATCCTATGATCACCGCATTTTTAGATTTGAAACGGGTGATCAGCAATTGCCGGAGGGGAATCCACGGCAGGGCCATCAGGATTCCTTCGGCCATTCTGAGGATGATAAAAAGGGAATAATTGTTTGTATAAGCCGACAGCATAAAGGTTAATGCTGCCAGACAATAAATAACAATGAAATATTTTTTGGTTGGAAAAAATTTAAACAGCCTGCTTTCAATCATTATCGTCGCCAGAAAGGCGCCATAGGTCACACACAATGAAAATTGCAGGTCCTCCACATCCACATCTAAAAAACTTGCCGAATAGGTCACATTTGAGGTATAAACCCCTAACAGCACCATGGAATGCAGCATGCAGAATATCAGTATCACGATGACCGCCCAATTGGGCACCCAGGGTTTAAAAACGCTTACTCCGGACATGTTTACTGGTGTTCCGCTACTACAATAACGTTCATTCCGGCTCTTAAAAAGTCGGTCTGCGAATCGATGTCGACAAGTTTGATACGGATCGGGATCCGCTGTTCGATCTTAACAAAGTTTCCGGTAGCATTATCGGGCGGCAATAATGAAAAACGGGCTCCGCTTGCCGGCGACAGAGATTCGATAACTCCGCGAAAAACTCTACCTTTTACAGCATCTGCTTTTAGCGTGACTTCCTGCCCGACTGCCAGATATTGCAGCTGGGTTTCTTTAAAGTTTGCCGTGATCCATTTTTCTTTGCTGACGATGGCAACCAATGCCTGCCCTTCTTTGACAAGCTGTCCCGGCTGAATTGTTTTTTTTCCGACCCAGCCATCATAAGGTGCCGTGATAACCGTATAGGATAAAAACAGTGAGGCATTATCAGCCTGTGCTTTTTTGGAGGCAATCACCGCTTCAGCCGTTGGTATTTTAGCGGAAGCTTCCGAAGTGCTTAAAGCAGCCGTTTGGATTGTTCCGGATATTTCCTCATAATGTGCTTTTGCCGATTCATAATCTGCTTTTACTCTTTCCAACTGCTGCTCGGTGGCCGCTTCTTCTTTTAGCAATGCCGCATAACGAAGGTAATCCTGTCTGGTTTTCCAGACTTCCGTTTTTGCCGCTGCCAATTGCGATTTTCTAACCGTTTCGGCATTTGCTGTTGTGGCTACATTTTTTTCAAGTACATTGATGGTTCTTTTAGCGTTATCCATTTCGGCTGCTGCCATATCCAGATGTGCTTTATATTCCCTGTTGTCTATGATAACGAGCGTATCGCCCCGGTTCACAAATTGATTTTCTTCATAACGGACTTCCTGCACATAACCGGTTATCCGCGCCATAACCGGTGTGACATACTGGTCTACCTGCGCATCATTGGTTTCTTCATGGTTGTTGTAGAAAATTAAAAACCAGATACCCAGAACGATGCCGCAAAAAACAATAATACCAGCCATTACGGTAATAAATGTGTGAAAAGAGCGATGTGCCTTTTGTGTTCCCATCTTATGAAACGTATTTAAGAATTGTGTGTTAAATCAGAAAATTATTCGTGAAGCATATCTGCCGTATGAAGCAATTCGTAGTATTTCATTGCCGCATCTATTCTTGTAGCAATTTTTTTAAATCTTGCTTCCAGCAAGGTATTATCCGCATCGATCATTTCGGTGATCAGCACCAGCTGGTTCAGGTATTTTAATTTTACGATGCGATAATTTTCCTCCGCCAGTTCGAGTGCTTTATCGGTCACCGGAAGCCGGTCCAGAATTTCATGGTATTGGGTGTACTCCTTAAAAATCTTATCGGACATTTCGTTTTTAACGAGTGCTGCCGTTACTTTCTGTACTTCAACTTTTTTGTCGGCGATATGCATCCGGGTCTTATTCTTGTAAAGGCCAGACAGGTTAAAAGTCGCCTCAACGCCTATCTGCCCGAGGGAGTACAAATAGGGATTGGGCGGAAAGAACATATAGTTGGGATACTTAAAGCTGTAGTTTCCAAAAAAGCTGACCGTGGGATAATAATTTGCTTTTACGATCTTTCTTTCAAGGTTCCCGATGGCGATTTCCTGCTGTGCGATTTTCATCTCTTCGTTGTGCAGCGCTCCTTTCAGGTAATGATCATAATTTTCAGCAGCCGGCAAAGCAGCGATAATATGCATCGTATCCAGTGCGATGGTTTCATCTTCCGGTAACTGCAACAGGGTTTTAAGATTATGAAGAGCAATCGCGGTATTTTTCTGATTGGTCAGTGCGTTAAGTTCCCGGTCCGATAACTGCAATTCGGCGCGCAATACTTCATTTTTAGTCACCGTACCGTGGGCTTTAAAGGACTTAACTTCTTTTAACCGCTCCTGCTCTTCCTGAATACTTTGGGTTATAATTTTTTGTAATTCCATCATTTTATAGATTCCTAAAAAGGAGGCTATAATACTTAATCTGACGTCATTCTCTGTTTTTTCGGCTTTCAGCAATGCTATTTCCGATTCGTGTCCGGCTTTTTTTACGGCATTATTGATTCTGTTACCGGCATACAGCGGCATGCGGAACGATGCAGAAACATCGTAAATTTCCGGTATGGTTTTCGTAACCTGTTTATCCTGCAGGAAGCCGCTATTAAATTCCGTCAGATCCGTAATCCTGGAGTATAACGAATGAAATTCCACTTCCGGCAGGCGCAGTTCTTTTTTCTCACTGATTTCTTCCCTGGCAATTTGTGTTTCAAGCTGCTGTTTCTGAATCGCGATATTGTTTTCTTTTGCTACGCGCAAAGCGTCTGCCAGTGTTAGCTTGCTGCCGTGTTGTGCACTTGCGGTACCAACACTAAATAGAAGAAAAGAAATTAAAGATATGCTTCCGGAAAAGCTGCTCTTTATGTGGTTTCGATAAACCAACCTGTTAAGGTGCATAATTTCATCAATAAAATATGAGGCAAAGTTGCGGTGTTTTCCCGATGTGTTAAAATTACATAAAGCCAAATATTTATTCATTTCAGCCATTTGCTGAAAACAAAAAAACCACTCAAAATGAGTGGTTTAATTTTTTATTTGTGTTTTATCTAGTAAATCGGAATTCTGTAGAAAACCCCGTTTTGATAGGTTACAATACTGTCGTTAGCATTTTTTGCATTGAACTTGAATTTACCGGTCATTGTTCCGTCTTCAATTTTTTCAATTCTGATTTCACCATCGCTACCATAAACATTCTCAACTTTGAATTTAGCGGTATTGTCACCACCATCAACCGTTACAATATCTCCCGGAAGGTATCCTGTACCTCTCAAAGTGATGATTACTTTAGTGATCACACCGGCAGCAACCGTAGTTCTAACCTGTAATCCGGAACCGGAACCACCGGATGTATGTGCCGAATTGGCAGCTGTATATCCTGTTCCACCGCTTTGCAGTGTTATTTTACTGGCAGGTCCTACAAAAACACCTGTTGTAAATACAGATTCTTCACCATCAAACGTAGAGATAAAACTAGCTCTGTTATTTTGATTTGTTGTTCCCAAAGCATAAACTCCGTTTTCAAAAGAAGATGTTCTTAAGATCACCTCTTCATCTGTCGTAATTCCTTCGATAGTTACCGAACCGTCCGGTCCGATAGTTGCATGTGCATCGGAAGCTCTCCATAAGTTATAGTTCTTTTCACCCTGAAGTGACGGATTATTAAACTTAACATCTTCCTCACAGGAAGAGAAAGCTGCCATAAGAACTATCAGAGAAAATATTTTTTTCATTTTCAATTCGCAATTAAATGTTTGGATACTTTATTTCTACAAAAATAGTTTTTTAAAGATAATAAGCTAATAAAATCATAAAAAATCACAAAAGACCTTTAATATTCCCATTTTCAAAACGATACCTATACTTTTTTATTGTGCAAAATTATTTTGTATGTCAAAGTTTACTATATTTGCACCCTTAATTAACAGAGGTCGAGAACCTCAAAATTTAATCACAAGATTATGTCAGTAAAAATTAGATTACAAAGACACGGTAAAAAAGGAAAACCTTTTTACTGGATCGTTGCGGCTGATGCCCGTTCAAAAAGAGATGGTAAATTCTTAGAGAAAATCGGAACTTACAATCCAAACACTAACCCTGCTACTATCGACTTAAACCTTGATAGCGCTGTACAATGGTTACACAATGGTGCTCAACCAACTGATACTGCAAGAGCAATCCTTTCTTACAAAGGTGCTTTATTGAAACACCACTTAGACGGAGGTATCCGTAAAGGTGCTTTAACACAAGAGCAAGCTGATGCTAAATTAGCTGCATGGTTAGAGGAGAAAGCAGTAAAAGTTAATGCTAAAAAAGACGGTTTAAGCAAAGTACAAGCTGATGCTAAAGCTAAAGCTTTCAAAGCAGAACAAGAAGTTAACGCTAAGCGTTTAGCTGCTGCTGAAGAAGCTGCTAAGGCTGCTGAAGCTGCAACTGAAGAAGTTGTTGAAGAGGCTACTGAAGAGGCTCCAGCTGTTGAAGAAAACAACGAAGAAACTCAAGCTTAATTCAGTTAGCGATTATTATGCGTAAAGAAGATTGTTTCTATTTAGGTAAAATCGCTAAAAAATTTAGTTTCAAAGGGGAAGTTCTGGCTTATTTAGACACGGACGAACCGGAGATGTATGAAGATATGGAATCGGTTTTTGTTGAATTCAACAAAAACCTGGTTCCATTTTTCATTGAAAGCAGTTCGCTGCACAAAAACGATTTCCTGCGTATCCGCTTTGAAGATATTAACAGCGAAGAAGAAGCAGACAAACTACTGGGCTGCGAATTATACCTTCCGTTAACCATGCTTCCGAAACTGGAAGGAAACAAGTTTTACTTTCATGAAGTAATCGGTTTTGATGTGGAAGACAGCCGTTTGGGCGTTATTGGTAAAATCGTATCGATCAATGACAGTACCGCACAGCCGCTTTTTGAAATTCTTAATGGCGAAACGGAGATTTTAGTACCAATGATTGATAATTTCATTGTTAAAATTGACCGTGAGAACAGTAAAGTAGTCATGAATATCCCTGAAGGTTTAGTCGATTTATATCTGAACAGCTAAACGTCACCCCTCACCTTATTATTATGTTCGAATTCAAGCAGTTCAAAATAGAACAGGACAGATGTGCTATGAAAGTAGGTACAGACGGTGTTTTATTAGGTGCCTGGACTCCCGTTGAACACCATCCTTTCAGCATACTCGATATTGGCGCCGGAACCGGCTTAATAGCTCTTATGCTCGCACAGCGTTCTTTTGCAGAACAGGTTGATGCCCTTGAAATTGATGAGGAAGCCTACGAACAGGCTGTTGAAAATTTTGAGAACAGTCCGTGGAACGATCGTTTATTCTGTTACCACGCTGCTTTGGATGAATTTGTTGCGGAAATTGAAGACGAATACGACTTGATTGTTTCCAATCCCCCTTTTTATACGGAAGATTATTATTCCCAGAACGAACAACGCGACACCGCTCGTTTTGAAGACGCAATGCCTTTTGAGGATCTCGTTGAAGCTGCCGCAGTGCTGCTTTCGGAAACCGGCATTTTTTCCGTAATCATTCCTTTTAAGGAAGAAGAACGTTTTATTGCCCTGGCAAAAGACTGCGACTTGCATCCTTTTAAAATTACCCGTGTTAAAGGCACACCGGCAACCGCTGTTAAACGAAGCCTGATTGCTTTTAGCAGAAATCCGGAAACAACCTTAAGCACAGACGAACTGGTTATTGAAATTTCCCGTCACAATTATACTCCGGAATACACCGAACTGACGAAAGCGTTTTACCTGAAAATGTAATTCCTTTTCAGCCTTATTATACCGGCGACCATCACCTCAAACATATTCAGCATACCGGTACTGCATTCGCGGCACGACTTATTATTGTGACAAATAACACAATAAATACCGATTATCACAAATACTGTTTTTTAAAACAACTTCTGTCAATTATTCCTTCGTTAAGAGTCTTAAATTTCGATTGAATATATAATTATAACAATACTGTCACTTGAATAGTTGATTTTGTTTCCTTACTTTTGTCAACCAAAATTATAAACAAAATGAGACCAGACTTATTTCAAGCTCCTGATTATTACCAATTAGACGATTTATTGACGGAGGAACATAAATTAGTTCGTGATGCAGCACGGGCATGGGTAAAACGTGATGTGACACCTATTATTGAAGAATATGCTCAAAAAGCAGAATTTCCGAAACAATTAATTAATGGTTTAGCAGAAATCGGAGGTTTTGGACCTTATATTCCTGTTGAATATGGTGGCGCCGGATTAGATCAGATTTCTTACGGTTTAATCATGCAGGAAATTGAAAGAGGTGATTCTGGTGTTCGTTCAACATCATCTGTTCAGTCTTCATTAGTAATGTATCCTATCTGGAAATACGGTAATGAAGAGCAACGCATGAAATATTTACCAAAATTAGCGACCGGTGAATTCATTGGCTGTTTCGGATTAACAGAGCCTGATCACGGTTCGAATCCGGGTGGTATGGTAACCAATTTTAAAGATATGGGTGACCATTATTTATTAAACGGTGCTAAAATGTGGATCTCTAATGCTCCTTTTGCTGATATTGCAGTAGTTTGGGCAAAAGATGAAACCGGAAGAATTCACGGATTAATCGTGGAAAGAGGAATGGAAGGTTTTACAACTCCTGAAACACATAACAAATGGTCTTTAAGAGCTTCTGCTACCGGAGAGTTAATTTTCGACAATGTAAAAGTTCCTAAAGAAAATTTATTACCCAATAAATCCGGATTAGGTGCTCCGCTAGGATGCCTTGATTCTGCACGTTACGGAATTGCCTGGGGTGCTATTGGTGCTGCTATGGATTGTTATGACACGGCATTGCGTTATGCAAAAGAGCGTGTTCAGTTTGACAAACCAATCGCTGCAACACAATTACAACAAAAGAAACTGGCTGAGATGATTACCGAAATCACAAAAGCACAATTATTAACCTGGAGATTAGGTGTATTGAGAAACGAAGGAAGAGCTACTTCTGCCCAAATCTCAATGGCCAAAAGAAATAATGTGGATATGGCTTTAACAATTGCACGTGATGCACGTCAGATGTTAGGTGGTATGGGTATTACCGGTGAATACTCTATCATGCGTCACATGATGAACTTAGAATCTGTTGTGACTTACGAAGGAACACATGACATCCACTTACTGATTACCGGTATGGATATTACCGGTCATGCTGCTTTCAAATAGTAGTTATACAATGCTATAAAAAAAAGAGTTCCGGAAAGAACTCTTTTTTTATATCCAAACTCTTCATAGCTTTGAATAAACAAAAAACAAATAGTTATGAATCTAAGCGAATTTTTAATGCCTGAATTTCAGCATGAAATGGCCAGTACCCGAAAAATGCTGAGTGCCTTACCCGAAGCCGAACTGGATTTTAAACCACACGAAAAAGCAATGAGCCTGGCGGAATTAGCCAATCACCTTGCCGAAATACCAACATGGATTCCCATCACGTTACTGCAACCGGAACTGGATTTCTCTACGCTTAACTATACCCCGACCAACTACAGAACGGTAGCAGCGCTTTTAGAAGCTTTTGATACCAATGTAGCAGAAGCCCAAAAACTACTCCAGGAAGCCCAGAATGAAACGTTTCAGGAACAGTGGACCATGCGAAACGGTGAAACGGTTTATTTCACCCTGCCCAAAATGTCTGTTTACCGGATGTTTGTCATGAACCACACCATTCACCACAGAGGGCAAATGTCGACCTACATCCGATCCGTTGGCGGCAAAGTACCCGGAATGTACGGACCCACAGCCGATGAAAACTAAGAATCACGATAGTTTATAGTTAAATTAATAAAATCAATGTTAAAAGCTTCCCCCGAAACGGGAAGCTTTTTTATTTTTGTAGCAAACTTTTACCATGAATATAAAATCTGTCAACAAAAAAATACAGCCACAAAGGGACATTTTATTGAGCCATCCTTTATACAGTCAGATCCAGAACATAGATGACTTACATTGTTTTCTTGAGGGTCATGTTTATGCTGTTTGGGATTTTATGTCATTATTAAAGGCATTACAGTCCAAACTGACCTGTACGACCACACCCTGGTTTGCGACCAAAAATCCGGAGACCCGCTATCTGATCAACGAGATCGTTCTTGCTGAAGAATCGGATTTATCTCTGGACGGCAAAAGGCTGAGCCATTTTGAAATGTATCTCGATGCGATGCACGCCTGCAATGCAAACACCAGCCAGGTTAATGCTTTTTTGGACAATGTGATCCGTACGCAGAATATTTTTGTATCCATCAAACAAAGCGATCTGCATGCTGATATAAAGGCATTTCTCGATTTTACTTTCCGTGTTATCGAAGAAGGCAAGCCGCATGAAATTGCCGCTGCATTCACTTTCGGAAGAGAAGATCTGATCCCGGGAATGTTTACCGCTATATTGAAACATTTCCAGGCGAATTTCCCGACTACCGATCTTTCCAAACTGATTTATTATTTTGAAAGACATATTGAGCTGGATGCCGACGATCACGGTCCTATGGCTATGCAAATGATTACGGAACTATGCGGTGAAGACAATCAGAAATGGAAAGAAGTGGAAGCTGTTTCCATACTTGCACTGGAAAAACGCATCGGCTTATGGAACGCTATCGAAGCACACATACACCAGAAGCATCTTGCTACAACATAAAACAGAAAAACATCCCAAGGGATGTTTTTTTTTATTTTGATTTCCATATAAATCCGTCCAGTACATAATGGGTAAACTGCGGAACGGCAAGCAGCGGTACCAATACAAAATGAGCCGCCGTAAAGTCCATTCCACGCATCGAGAACTGTTCGTTCCAGACCGCTATTTCCCATATATATTCTTCCAGAAAGGCAATTAAAAGCAGTATTCCCAAATAGAAAACAACGCCTTTAAATTTCGTGAGATACGACATCGCTCCCCATAAAGCAGTACCTTTTCCGTCAATTTCTTTCAAAAAAATCAGTGCCATATATGGTATGCCGTGAGAAACCACATTGAGCATCGTAAAGATCAGATCGTTATTATAGTACACTATACCAAAATACCAGGATAGGGCAGTTCCGGCGATTATTGCATTCTTGGGGATATTAAAAAAACGGTTCTTCCATGCCTTATAACTTACACTGAGTACGTAAACGACTAGTATTAAAAAGTAGAACACCCGGAATATTTCCAGCAAACCTTCATTTTCAAACTGCAAAAACTCGTTTGGCATAAACCAGTTAAAGTTTCTTTCCGGGGAAAAGAACCAATACAACATCGGGTAGCCCGTAACAGTATAGATTACCAGACTGTCAAAATATTTGTTTCTCTTTAATCTGGGTTCATTACGGGAATATAGCCGCATAAATCCATACTGCTGCCTTATAAAATGAAAAACAGCCACATACGCCAATACCGACCAAAAAACCCGGCTGCCAAAGGAGAACAGGACAAGCCCTATACAAAAGCACAGCACCGGCAATCCTATCATCAGTTTTTTTCGCTTCTGAAATTCAGACGAAACAAAATATGTTTTAAATAATGTGGCATAAACATGGGCCACGTCAATAAAAACGATCAGAAAAAGCCAGATATAAAAAGAGTGTTTCGCTTCTATTTCCAGCAGCCATTGCTGACCTAAAACAATAATACCCAAAACCAAAAAAGAGGGCGCTAAAATAAATATGGTATCTGTTTTAGCTCTATGTATCCAGGGCTGCATCATCTATGATTGTATTAACTACATTAATTCCCTGGTGAAAAGCTTCTTCAAAAATTGAAATACCGGATAAATCCGAATGGGCAAAATAGATCTTATTTTCGATTGGCTGTTTTGCTGCTGCTTTGGCTTTGCCAAACAAAAATCCCGGAACCGGGCTTATCATCCCATGTCCTAAAAGATGTATTTCCATTTCTTCAATATTGTCTTCAATATCAGGATGGGCAATTTTTAAATCCTTAATAACCATTTGTTTCCAGAATTCTTTACTTTTCTTATACATTTCCCTTCTACTTTTACCGGAATCGGAAGCAGAAAAACTGTAATAGTAGGTAATTACCTTTCTGGACTGTAATTGCTGTAATGACTGGTGCTGGTCATAGATATACCCCAATCCCTCAGCGCCATAAATCACATTATCCCAACACAGCGGATAGCTGTAATTATCTGAAAGTTCCCTGACAACAAGTGTCGCCAGCAGCCACGGCGCATAATGAAAAGCCTGCGCTATGGGTTTTCTGTCTTTCAGCAAATACTGGTTTACAAATTGCGGGGTGGCTAAAATAACTTTATCTGCCAGTATTTCTATTGTTTCTTTCGTTTCATCATCATACACCCTGGTTACAACTTTATCATTCTGAATCGTAATATTATGAGCCAGATGTCTTTTTAAGGTTTTTCCATCGACATATTGCTTTAAATGAGCTGTCAGTCTTGCATTACCTTCGGCCCATGTTAGTACATTTTCGGCTTTATCAGAAGTTGCATCGTGTTTTCTTGCGGCAAAATAGTGTATACCGGCCCAGGCAGAAACAAATTCAATTCCATATCCGAAATCGTCTCTGCAGCAATAGTCTACATAATTTAATAACGGTCCGGCAGTAAATCCGTTTTCACCGAGCCACTGTTTCATCGTTATGTTATCAAAATCCTTAGCATATTTTTCATTGGAAGACTGCGCTAACGGAATATCAAAAAGGTATTTTCCATCCGATCCTTTTGCGGTTCTGAAAAAATCCATTTTCTCAAAAAACAACTGAAATGCTGTGTTCTCTCCGGTCGTGTTTCCTGATTTCGGAACAAGGCTTTCCTGCCAGCTGTTTTTATAATACAGCCGTTCCTGAGGCGAAAACGTTAATTGTTCTTCATCAAATACCGGGTATCCCTTTTCATCATAACGGACAATAATCTGTGCTTCTTCCAGGAATGCCAACAATTCTTTATCACTGAAATTAGGTAGGGGCAGGTAATGTGCTCCCAACGGGTATTTTGAGTATTTGTTCTCACCGTTTGACGAGTTTCCGCCTACATGATTTTCCAATTCAACGATTAAAAAATCTGTAATTCCTTTTTTAGCAAATTGCCGGGCAGCACTTAAGCCAGTTATTCCGCCGCCAATAATAAGATATGGAGTTGTAATCGTTCTTACCGGTTTTGGAAAATCATTAAGCCTTAGCCGGTGTCCTAAAATATGGTTTGTCCCGGAAAGGCGGATCATGAAGTTAATGACTTTCTCTTTACAGGACTGTAAAACGGAAACCAATAATACGGATGTCGCTATTCCTTTTATAAATGTTCTTCTTGAACTATAGTTTCCCCCACTCTTCATCGAAATAACGTACTAAAATCTGATTATCAAGACGATTGATTTCTACCGAATTTGCAATCATATCTTTTGAAAAATAATTCAATTTATGAAACTGATAGTTATAGAACCGCAATCCGTTTACTTTTCTGTTTACCTTATCAAAAGAGGTTGCAAAGCTATTTGCAGCTATCGTATAGCCCCATTCTCCGAAGGAAGGCACATAGGTATGGTAGGCATCCACCTGAGGAAAGATCTCTTTTACCGTTTTATTGATACACCAGAATGATTTGGGTGCAAAGTAAGGCGACGTTGTCTGCACTACAACGAGCGCATCTTTTGAAAGTATATCGTGCAGTGATTTATAAAAGTTTAAGGAGTATAATTTGCCCAAACTATAGTTAGACGGATCCGGAAAGTCAATAATGGCCACATCAAACTTTTCTTTGCAGTTCTTTGTCCATATATAGGCATCCTGGTTAAACACTTTAACTTTTGCGTCTGTTAAGGAATGCTGATTGAAACCGGTCAGTATTTTATTGGTTTTAAAAAGTTTTGTCATGCCCTCGTCAAGATCGACCAGGGTAATGTTTTTCACCTCTTTATATTTTAATATTTCCCTTACGGCCAGTCCGTCGCCACCACCTAAAACGAGTACATTTTCCACTTTTTTTGCTGCAGCCATTACCGGATGCACGAGTGCTTCATGATAGCGGTATTCGTCGGCAGAGCTGAATTGCAGGTTGTTATTGAGGTATAATTTGTAATCGCTTTTGTTATGTGTCAATACGATACGCTGGTATGGGGTTGAACTGGTATAGACAATATTTTCACCGTATAATTTCCCTTCCGAAAAAGAAAGAATCGCTTCCGAAAAAAGAAATACCAGAAGCAGGAATACGAAAGAGCCTATCGCTTTTGCTTTAAGGAGATAAGGGCGTTTCAATTCGTTTTTTAAAACAAAACACAATACGATGGCAATACTAACATTGATCATCCCAAAAAACAGCGAGGTTCGCATTACGCCAAGCTGCGGCACCAGAACCAGAGGGAATAATATCGAAGCGAGTAAAGCGCCTATATAATCGAATGTGAAAACATTAGATACCAAATCCCTGAAGGCTACCTTATCCTTCAGGATATTCATTAAAAGCGGTATTTCCAGACCAACCAGGCATCCTGTTACAAATACCAGAAGGTATAAGATAAACTGGAAGTAATCGACACTTTCAAATAATAAAAACAGGATTACCGAACTCAGTCCGCCAATTAATCCTACCAGGATCTCAATCTCTACAAAAGTATTGAGCAGGTCTTTCCGGATAAATTTTGAGAAGTAAGAACCTATTCCCATTGAAAAAAGGTACACTCCAATGATGAACGAGAATTGTTTAACCGAATCTCCTAAAAGGTAACTGGCCAGTGTTCCCGCCACCAGCTCATATACCAGACCGCAAGTGGCAATTGTAAATACAGCCATTAGCAGCAGAAATTCAAATTTCAGGTACTTTTTACCCATGTATAGCTGCACTAATAATCATTGATATTCCAATTATAAATGCCGCAAAAACGATGGCAACGGCAATATTATTTTTCTGAACAATTTCTTTCCACGTGTTTTCCGGGGTTAATTTTTCAATGACAAAATAGGCTCCCAAAAGGATCAGTACTCCTAATAGTGAGAAAACAACAGAATTTAAAATCGGTTTTAATGTGATAAGATCCATATATTTTTATTTTTAAAACTATTTATGATAAAAACGTCCAACGTGTGCCCTGCTTCCGTTACTGCTTCCGTATTTTTCTGTTGCAACACAGTCACAGATCCTGTTTCCGGAGAATATAAACTGTAAATACAGCAGATAAACGGCTAGTGCAACCAGCAAAGACCATTTATTATTTTTTATAAAGCTTACAATACTATCCATCTGAAATTAATCGTTTATATAAGGGGAATTCACACTTTCTGCCCATCGCTGTTTTTCAAAATACACGCTTAAATAATACACGATAACCAGAAAAACAATGATTGTTATTACAATTACCCAGACATTCCACATGGAGGCCTGATTCCAGACAGCGGTAACCCTCATATAGGTATTACTATTGTCTTCGGGTGCTTTTTGAGGCGTAATGGTCAAGTGATACTGTCCGGCACTAACACCACAGATACTGAAATCCTCCGATTTATCTCCTTCAGACCAGTTTTCACCATCGGTATAGCCGTGATAATATTCCACATCTTTATTGGCGTAAATTTCTTCACTTGTTTTTTCATTCACCAAAGCTACCTGAACGTTAGCCCAGGAGTTATCTACTTCTGAAAAAACCGCAACCGTTAAAGGTGCTGCTCCTCCTTTTAAAGTAAAAGAAGGCGATATAAATTCTTTATTATTAAATTCACTAAAGTGAAGGTCCTTACTGACAACAACATTTTCCTCCCTGTCGTTATAAACAAACAGATGGGTTAACAGTATCAGCAGCATACAGGAACACAAAATAAGCGCCAGGTTCCGGATATTAAAAACAAATGGCTGTACGATTCCAATGCCAACGGTTGCAGGCACATAATCCGCTTTAAATGCCTTCTTTATTTTACTTTTTGAAATATGTTCGCCGGTGAATACGGTTTTTTCACTATTTATATTTTCTTTCGAAATAATATAAGGCGGCGCTATGTGCTCTGTCATTCTTATTGTCTTTACCGGCAATTCAAAATCAAAATAACCTTCTGCCGAGGCAATTGTAGCACTGGTACTTTCATACAGGCTATACGTAACATCATTATAGGTAATATGCTTCAGTTTCGTGCTTGCCAAATGCGCATCTTCCGTTTCTTCCAGCAATATCCAGTGTCCGTTTGCTTCAGATAAATACCGGAAATTTCCGGCTGCATCCGTTAGTATATATTCCGTCCAAAAGAAATTTTCGGGTATGTTTTTTACAATAATACCCGTTATGGTATACTCGACATTCTTCAAGGTTCCTTTCTGCCCCACTTTCAGTCCGTCATATTCCCGCTTGTAGCTGTATTGTTTTCTAAAAACAAAGTCACCCTCTTTATTGGAAAGGTACACACTTTTACAGCCAGGACAGACAAACTGCACTACTTCAAAATTCACATCAATATCCGTAGCAGTATCACACTGATAACACGTTACTTTCATAAATTATCTGTTAATTTCAAAATCTTTAATAATATCCGCACGAAAGTAACTGATATAATCGTTAGCAATATCTTTAACTTTTCCGGAATTGTCCTGAAGATAATTACACAGGTAAATATCGATTGTCAGCTGATGGAACTCCGGCCAGGTATGAATGCAAATATGGGATTCTTTCAGACATACTGCAATTGTAAAACTATTATTTTCGAAAGAATGTGTTACCAGGCCTACTTTTTCCAGGTTATAGGTTTCCAGAATTTTTTCGGTAAAATCGGCAAAACCCCGGGCATCTTTAAGGATACCGTCGTCCTGTACCGAAAGTGTGAGCAGTTTATGTAAACCGGGTGAATAGGAAGTTTGAATCATTAATTTAATCCCTAAAGGGAAATTTTATAAATACTGTAATTATACGGAGTACTTTATAAAATGTTACAAAAAAAAGCGAAGAAAAATCTTCGCTTTAATATTCCGGTGCTAATTCCACCGCTAATCCGTCTAAATCTTCGGTGATGTGAATCTGGCAACCCAGTCGGCTGTTTGGCTTCACATTAAATGCTTCCGACAGCATGGCTTCTTCGTCATCGCCCATTTCCGGGACCGCTACATCGTTTAAGATATAACACTGACAAGAGGCACACATTGCCATTCCACCGCAGATCCCGATAGTGCCTTCCGGTGCCAGCTCATAGGCTCTGACCAGTTCCATGATATTCATATTCATGTCTGTGGGTGCCTGAACCTCGTGCGTAGCGCCTTCTCTATCGGTAATTGTTATCGTTATATCCTGCGACATTTCTTTTCTATTTACAAAACAGGCTACAGCCCGTTTATTTCTAATCTATCGATTTTACAACTGCTTTTTCAGCTTCTTTACGGGTACCGTCGAAACCGTCCACACCGCTAACCGTTGTATATTTTAACACATATTTTTTACCCGGATTCAGCTTGTTATACACACTCTGACACATCAGCGTAGCTTCGTGGAAGCCGCATAAAATCAGCTTTAATTTTCCAGGATAAATATTGATATCGCCAATAGCATAGATGCCTTCAATATTTGTCTGGTAATCCAGTGCATTGTTCACTTTAATCGCGTTTTTCTCGATTTCCAGTCCCCAGTTTGCAATTGCGCCTAATTTAGGTGTTAATCCAAACAGCGGAATAAAGTAATCCGTAACCACATTCATTCGGGCACCGTTAATTTCGATATCTACCGATTCAACTCGTTCCGATCCTTTAAATCCGACAACTTCTCCCGGTGTAACCAATTTGATTTTTCCCGCTTTTTTCAATTCCTGTACTTTTTCCACAGAATCCAGCGCACCTCTGAACTCGTTTCTTCTGTGAACCAAAGTCACTTCCGAAGCTACATCGGCCAGGAAAATACTCCAGTCCAATGCCGAATCGCCTCCTCCAGAAATAACCACTTTCTTGTTGCGGAATTTTTCCGGATCTTTTACAAAATATTCTACGCCTCTGTCTTCCTGTTCGTAGAATTCCAAATCTTTCAGGATTGGTTTTCTCGGTTCAAAACTACCCAAACCTCCGGCAATCGCAACGGCTTTTGCATGATGCTGCGTTCCTTTATCGGTGGTAACGATAAACGTACCATCTTCCAGTTTTTCTATAGTTTCTGCTTTTTCATTCAGCGTAAAACCAGGCTGGAACTGTTTGATCTGTTCCATCAGGTTGTTCACTAAATCTCCCGCTAAAACGGATGGGTATCCGGGGATATCAAAGATTGGTTTTTTAGGATACAATTCTGTTAATTGTCCTCCGGGCTGCGGAAGACCGTCAATGATATGGCATTTTAATTTTAAAAGTCCTGCTTCAAAAACAGCGAAAAGTCCTGTGGGACCTGCGCCAATAATTAGTATATCTGTTTCAATCATTATTTAATGGATTTTTAAGGACACAAAAGTCCTTAGAATTATTTTCACATTCTATGACAAATATCAAGAAATCTAACAATGGAAAGCATTAAAAAACTATACAGGATAGGATCCTGAAAGCAAAAAGAGTCCCAATTTTCAATATTGTTATCGAAAATTGAGACTTAAATATCCTGAACTTATGCTACATTAACCACAGTCTCGATCTGTGGAGCATATTTTTTTATAGTTGTTTCAACTCCGGCACGCAAGGTCATCTGATTCACGCTACAAGCTGTACAAGCGCCTTCAAGGCGGACTTTCACATGCTTATCATCTTCGATGTCAATGAGTGTGATGTCACCTCCGTCTGAATTCAGGAAGGGACGAATCTCTTCCAGTGCTTTCTCAACGTTTAATTTGATTTCTTCTGTTGTCATTTTATTTCTTTTTTACAGCTGAACATCCAGCCATCGTGGTAATTTTTATTGCTTCTGTAGGAGGCAGACTTTCATTTCTGTCTACTACTTCCTGTACTACGGAACGCGCTAAGTCTTCAAATGCTTTTTCTACCGGAGAAGCGGTCTGTAAAGCCGCCGGACGACCGTAATCGCCTGCTTCCCTGATACTCTGAACAATTGGAATTTCTCCTAAAAACGGCACCTGTAAATCTTCTGCCAGGTTTCGCGCACCTTCTTTTCCGAAGATGTAGTATTTATTATCTGGTAATTCTTCCGGTGTAAAGTAGGCCATGTTTTCAATAATTCCTAAAACCGGAACATTGATGCTTTCTGCCTGGAACATTGCCACACCTTTTTTAGCATCGGCCAAAGCGACTGCCTGTGGCGTACTTACCACTACCGCTCCGGTAATAGGCAATGACTGCATCAGGGACAAATGGATATCTCCGGTTCCCGGTGGTAAATCCAGTAACATAAAGTCTAATTCTCCCCAATCGGCATCAAAAATCATCTGGTTTAATGCTTTTGAAGCCATTGGTCCTCTCCAGATTACTGCCTGATCCGGATTTGTAAAAAATCCGATGGATAGTATTTCCACGCCATAACTCTGAATCGGTTTCATTTTTGATTTGCCGTCCACTTCAACAGAAATAGGTCTGGCCTTTTCAACGTCAAACATGATAGGCATCGACGGTCCGTATACATCGGCATCCAGGACACCAACTTTAAAGCCCATATTAGCCAGTGTTACCGCTAAGTTAGCCGTTACAGTAGATTTTCCTACTCCTCCTTTTCCGGAAGAAACCGCAATAATATTACTGATTCCCGGAATTGATTTGCCTTTAATTTCCGGTTTTTCAGGGGCTTCAACTTTTATATTTACTTTTACTTTGGCTTTATCGTAAACCTGCTCATGAATTACTTTCATGATATCCACCTCAGCACGTTTTTTGATATGCAGTGCCGGCGTGTGCAACAATAAATCGACTACAACCTCATCTCCAAAAGTGATTACATTTTGAACAGCACCACTTTCAACCATATTTTTACCTTCTCCAGCTATGGAAATGGACTCCAATGCTTTAAGAATTTCTTTTCTATCTAATTTCATTATATTATTTTCTTTAAGTCGTTTATTAAGACTGACTCTATCTTGCAAAGATAAGATGAAAAGTTCTTAAAATAAAGATAAAGAATTGTATTTGTTTATAGTGCGATAGAGTTGTTTCTCCCCGGTCATTATCCCTCCAAAACCACCGTAATTACAATAGTTACCAGCTGTTTCCCCATGCTCCTTTCCTGTTGAAAAGATTTTCAGGCAATTAAAATCTACTTAAAAGTTCACATTTTATCATCAAAACTGCCCTTTCTTTAAAAAAAATGCTGTGACTGAAAAAATCCAGTCACAGCAAAAGGTAGTTATAATAATAGCCAATACTATTCGTACTTCAGGTATCGCAATACATCCACCCGCGTTGCCTGATAGGCTTTCGAAAGGACGATCAGCAGTGTTAAAAACATCAGCACCAGGAATCCGATAATGAAAGGACTCACCGCGATCGTTATTCGGAACGCAAAGTTTTCCAGCCATTTATTGAGCAGATAATAAACCGGGAAAGTTGCTGCAACAAATCCGATTATTCCGAAAATAAGGTATTGCAAAGACAGTTCTTTCAGCAATGTTTTGGTTTCGGCACCCAATGTTTTGCGAATGGCAATTTCTTTCATCCTTCTTTCAATCGAATAGGATGCCAGTGCAAATAATCCGAATAACGCGATCAATATCACCACTCCGTTTAGCAAGGCAAACAGGTTTCGTTGTTTGACATAGGCGGCATAGGTTCTGGCAAATTCCTTGTTTACAAAATCATATTTAAACGGGTAATCCGTATCTACTTTTTTGGTCCAGAATTTTTCCAGTGCTGCTATGGTTTTTTCCATGTCCTCCGGTGACATTTTAACATACACCCGGCTCATGGTCTTACCCATCCATGGAATGGTTTTAATATGGAAGAAGACCATAGGCGGGATTTTTTCGTGCAGTCCGAAAAGGTGGAAATCATCGGCAATTCCTACTATTTTAAGTTTGTTGCCATTCCATGAAATTTCTTTTCCTAACGGTTCTTTCTCGTTTAGCCGGTCCAGTGCTGTTTTATTAAGGATCACCGAATCAATCGTATCTGATGCAATACCCGGCGACAGGTTTCTGCCTTCCAGCATTTTGATATCAAGCATTTTCAGCATTCCAAAATCGATTGCCATATTTTGTCCCTGGACCGCCACATCTTTATAGTTAAATCCGGATGTTGAGGTTGCTCCGCTGCCGCTGAAATTGAAAGTTCCTGCCGAAACGTCCTGCACGCCTTTAATTTTCATCAGCTCTTTTTTGATGGTGGCATAGCGTTCAAAATTCCCTTCGTTGCCGGTTCTTCTAAAAGAAATATCAATAACCTGATTTCCCTGAAAGCCCAGTTCTTTGTTCATCATGAAGTTCACCTGCTGGTAAACAATATAGGACCCTATTATAAAAAAAGTGGCTATCGTAAACTGAAGGATCAGCATTCCGTTTCGCAGCCATACTCCGTTCTTACTGCGTCCGAAATTTCCTTTCAGTACTTTCAGGGTTTCGAAATTGGATACATAAACTGCCGGAAAAATTCCGGCCACCAGAATAACAACCAGCACAATGCCCAGTAACTGTAAATAAAACTGGCTTCCTTCCAGCTCAAGCGATTTTTCTAAAAAGGAGTTGTAATACGGCAGCGATAGTTCCACTAACATAAGCGACAACACCACGGCACAGCAGACCACTAAAATGGTTTCGAAAACAAATTGCTGTATAATTTGTTTTTTAGTAGCTCCGATAATTCTTCTGACGCCTACTTCTTTGGCTCTTTTGATGGCATTTGCCGTTGTCAGGTTTACATAATTAACGATGGACAATACTAAAATAAGTACCGATAAGCCGATCATGATTACCAAAAACTGGTAGTTTCCTTTTTTCTCCGGGAGAATACTGACATTCTCATTAAGCCTTGCCGTTTCTAACGAACTGAGCCCGGATTTGGTAGCACCATATCTTTTTACAAATTCCGGACCGCTCAATCCCTGCTCTTTAGCCATTTTTAATGTGGTGTTCTCATAATAGATCCTGTCTATTGTTTTGATTACCGCAGCTGTTTTTGCCGGATTCTTCAGTTTCAGCAACAGTCCGTAATTATAGTTCCCCCACTGGTCGCTATTTTCCTGCAGGCTTGATGCGATCAGATTGGTAACAACTTCCGGTGCCAGTGACGATTTCCCGGGAATGCGGTATACGCCCCGGATCATAAAAATTCTTCCGGAGTATTCTACCTGTTTTCCTAACGGCTCTTCCTCTTTAAAGAGCAGCTTGGCCGTGCTTTCTGAAATCGCCATACTATTGCCATCCTGTATAGCCGTTTTCGGGCTTCCTTTGACAAATTCAAAAGGAAAAAAAGAAAAGAAGTTGCTCTGGGCATCAATAATTTTATTGATTAATTCTTTTTTGCCTTTGTAGCTTACAATTTCCTCATAATACCACGGATTGTAATAGCAATAGCTATCAATATCCTTAGACGTCTTGATTACTATCGGTCCGAGCGGAGCCGGATTGGAGGCCCAGATACCGGCATCGCCCATATCGTTAAACACTTCAAATATCTTTTCTTTTTCCGGATTCCAGGCATTGTACGAATGTTCCTCATTCCAGTACAGGATCGCAAAGATCAATCCCGAAATCCCGATACTCAGCCCCAATACATTCAGTATTGAGAACAGTTTGTTTTGTTTAAAATGATAAACAAATATTTTTAACCAGTTTAAAATCATAGTTTTATATTTTTATAAAAACACCTTATTGCTCAGCCATGTGCTGTTTCACAAACCAAAATTCCTGTTCACAATTGCATTCCCGGGCAAAAGCATTCAGGGTGTTCAACAGTACTACAGCCATTGTTCTTTTCAGTGTTCTCATTTTATCTTTTCTGAACCTTCCTATTCGGCTGAAATTTTACCCAAAGTTGCTTTTTGCTGGCTTATATTTTTAGGTGTTCCGTAATATTTAACAACAGCCGTTGAATTAGCCGATACATCCAGTGAGTTCTTTACATTTACCGTAACCACTGCGGCACTTTCTGCCTTTACCACAGCATTTTGTACCACAAGGTCTTTTGCTTTACAAAACGAACTGCTGGCGGTTTCAAGTTTCATATTTTCGGCTTTGCCGGTCACTTTCAGGGTGGAGGCACCGGAAAGATTTGCACCGAGATCTTTGGTTTCAATATTTCCTTTAAAAGTTGCTGCAGAATTGAGTTTCAATACCGCTTCTGTAGCTTTTATGTTTCCGGAAAATACCGCCCCGGAAGCCAGATCAACAACCGCTTTTTTAACCGTAATGGTGTTTTCTGACGAAAATCCGGCACCGGAATCAATTTTAAAAGACGCTACATTGGGTGCTGTTACCGACACTTTTAATACCTGAAAATTGTTTGTGCCTTTTTTGGACTGTACACTGATTTTCAGCGTTTCACCTTTTACGGCCGTAACTATCTGCTTTAATTTATCTTCATTATCGGATTCCACTTTTACCGTCGTGGTATTCCCTTGTGTAAAAAACACCTGAACACCTTTGGAAACTTCAATTTTGGTAAAACCGGCAATCGCTCTGTTTTCGGAAACCTGGGCATTACAAAGTAATCCTACAAGTCCTATCGTTGCTGTAATAATAAATCGTATCATGGTTGTGTCTGTTTAAGGTTAGTTTTCTTTTGCGTCAACAAAGACGTCTACATTTCTGGAATTGTTTTTTTCGGTAAGAATGGTGCCGTCTTTCATATAAATTGTTTTCTGCGAGAAAGAAGCGTCATAATCCGAGTGGGTCACCATTAGTATCGTGGCTCCTTTTGCGTGCAAATCTGTCAGTAGCTCCATTACTTCATTTCCGTTTTTACTATCCAGGTTTCCGGTAGGTTCATCGGCAAGGATAATTTTAGGGTCGTTAATTAAAGCTCTGGCTACGGCTACACGCTGCTGCTGTCCGCCGGAAAGCTGCTGCGGATAATGTTTTAAACGGTGTGAAATGGACAGTCTTTGCGCTATTGCTTCGACTTTTTTCTTTCTTTCGGCAACATTCACATTGTTATAAATCAGCGGCAGCGCTATGTTATCATACACCGAAAGCTCATCGATCAGGTTAAAATTCTGAAAAATAAACCCGATGTTTTGTTTTCTCACTTTGGCTTTCTCCACTTCTTTTAAGCCGTTGATTTCCTGATTCAGCATCAGGTAACTGCCGCCGGAAGCGCTGTCCAAAAGTCCTACAATGTTTAGCAATGTCGATTTCCCACAGCCGGAAGGTCCCATAATGGTCACAAAATCGCCTTCATTAACCTGTAAGGATATTCCGTTTAAGGCGGCTGTTTCGACTTCTTCCGTTCTAAAAACTTTTGAAAGATTTTCGATTTTTATCATAACTGTTCGTTTATTGATTGATGATTGATTTCTTAATTATTTTTTTTTTGGCCTGTTCGTAAAACAGCACCGTTTGTTTTATTTTTTCCACATTGGGCATCCCTTGTCAGATTGCTTTTACCTGCTTTAAAGCGGCTGCTAAATGTATATGTTTTTTAGTCGTCACGACTGCAAAAGTTACGGCTTTATCTTTTATACAAGCTGCTTTTGCTGGCGGTTTCTCTTTTAATGATGCTATTTTTCCAGATTTAATACGGTTACCTCCTGATAATCTTTATAGGAAGAGGTAATCACTTTTTCCCCTGCTTTTAAGCCGTCCAGCACTTCAAAGTACAACGGGTTTTCCCTTCCCAGTGTTATCGATCTTCTTACGGCTTTATTTCCCTGAACCACGAAAACCCATTTCCCGGAAGTTTCCTGACTGAAATTGCCTTTGGGCAATACAATTTTCTTAGTTCTTTCGGAAAGGATCAGCTTTACGCCAAAGCTTAATCCCTGCTGTAAATCCAGATCTTTTTCACTTTCAAAGTTCATCTCAATCTGGAATTTGCCTTCTTTTACTTCCGGAATCACTTTTGAGATGATAACGTTCACCTGTTTGTCCTTATATTCTATCGTTCCTTTTTGTCCCGTAGCGACTCTTTCCAGATAAAACTCGTCTATTTTTGCCATTAGCTTGTATCCTTTCATCACGTCAATCTTACCGATACTTTCTCCTGCCTGATAGGTTTTCCCTAATATAGGTTCAAAAGAGGACAGTCTGCCGGATAAAGGGGCGGTAACCAGGAAGTTTTTCTTGTTGCTTCTTAAAATCTCGAGGCTTTTTTCCATTGTTGCAATCGACCGGTTGATCTGGCCGATCTGTACGCGGTTGGTTTGTTTTTCTTTTTGGATACTCTGCTGGATAATGTTTTTTCTTTCCTGCTGAAAACGAAAACTCTCCTTAGTGGTTTCCCAGTCGTTTTTAGCAATGATCTCTTTTCGAAACAGTCTTTCATTCAGATCATATAGTTGTTTGGCAGCATTGTAATCGTGCTCAATTGCAATAAGGTCTTTTGCCAGGTTCAGTTCCTGATTCCGGATATCCAGACGTGCCTTGTTTAAATTATTAATCTGTTCAATAATGGAAGTTTCCTGCGTCAGGTAACTGAGTTCCGTATTCGGGTTGTACAATTTTGCCAAAGCCTGTCCTTTTTCAACATTATCACCGTTTCCTACAAAGATCTCCTGAACGGAACCCCCTTCAACAACATTTATCAGCATGGAATGCAACGGCTCCACTTTTGCCTGGAAGGCGATAAAATCTTCAAAGTATTCTTTTTCTACAGTTTTTACAATGATTTCACTTTGGCTGATATTCAGACTTCTTTCATTGGTAATCATTGCATAAGCAAAATAACCCGCCGCTAAAAAGAGCAAAATAAATCCGATACGATAGCTATTTTTTCTATTTTTACGGGTAATAACGGTGTCCATTTTTATTTGTTTTTGTTGTATTATCCATAGTCAATTTTGTGCCATAGATTTATAAATCAAAAACTTGCTAAAAATCAAGCCTTTCCCAATCAATCAAAATAAAGCAGTGTTCATTATCGGACACTTTTTGTACGAAATCGAACAGCCATGAAAAAAATGCAAGCCCAAATTTTAATCATCGATGACCAGGAAGACATTCTTTTGTCGGCAAAACTGCTGTTAAAAAAACATTTTGAAACCATCCTCACGGTAAGTTCTCCTAAAAAAATTGTGCAGTTGCTTGCCGATAACCCCATTGATGTTGTTTTGCTGGACATGAATTACCGTATTGGTTTTGAAGATGGCCGAGAAGGTATTCACTGGCTGAAAGAGATCAAAACCCTTTCTCCCAATACGATCGTGATCTTAATGACGGCTTTTGGCAAGGTGGAAACGGCGGTGGAAGGCTTAAAAAGCGGTGCTTTTGACTACATCATGAAACCCTGGGACAACGAGCAGCTGATCTCGTTATTGCAAAATGCCGTTTTAAAGAGCCGGAAAGAAACTAAAAAATCGGAAGCACTCCCTAAAAACAAAGTTATTTTTACCGGTAGTTCCGCCGCTATAAAACAGGCGTATGCCATTGCCGAAAAAGTAGCCCGAACGGATGCCAACGTGCTGGTACTGGGTGAAAACGGTACCGGAAAATATGTTTTTGCCGAATATATTCATCAAAATTCCAATCGTAAAGACAAGCCTTTTATTCATGTTGATCTGGGTTCCTTAAATGAGAATATTTTTGAAAGTGAGCTTTTCGGCTATGCCAAAGGGGCTTTTACCGATGCCAAGACCGATACCCCGGGGCGCTTTGAAGCAGCTCAGAACGGCACTATTTTTTTAGACGAAATCGGAAACATTCCCCTGCACCTGCAATCCAAATTACTGCATATCATTCAGAATAAAACGGTTACCCGGCTTGGCGAAGCAAAACCAAGACCGCTGGATGTGCGTATCATTACCGCTACCAATCTGGATTTAAAACAGGAAGTTGCTTTTAAAAATTTCCGGGAAGATTTGTTTTACCGGATCAATACCATGGAAATCCTGTTACCGCCTTTGCGAAACCGGAAAGAAGATATTATTCCGATGGCTGATTTTTTACTGACGCAAATGATGGCAAAGTACAACCGCGAGTGTATTACGTTTGCTGAAAAAGCACTTCAAAACATCGAAAAACACGCCTGGAACGGTAATATCCGCGAAATGGAAAACCGGATTGAGCGCGCTGTTATTCTATGTGAAAACAGTACCATAACCACAACCGACCTGGATCTGACCGTTATTGTACCGGTGGAAACAGCTGCCGAGGAGATCCAGCTATCCGATATTGAAAAGGCTACCATAGAAAAAATACTGGCCAAACATCACAACAACATTAGCAAAACTGCGGAAGAGTTAGGGCTTTCCCGTGCGGCTTTATACCGGAGAATAGAGAAGTTTAAAATTGACGTAAAAGAATAAATCCCGTTTCGATGACCAAATCCTGGAGAGTTCATAATGCTTTGTTTTTGCGGCTGTTTGTTATTTTACTAACAACCGGGCTTGGCCTGTTTTTATTTCAGAAAGGGCTCACATACAGCCTGTTTTGCTGTATCTGCCTGCTGGTACTGCTTTTGCTCGAGCTTTACTTTTTTTTCAAGAATGTATTTTCCTTTTACGACAAAACCATTTCGGCTATTTTACAGAATGATTTTTCGTCCAGTTATTCGAAAGAATACCAGTTCGGGAATTATAAAAAGCTATACGAACTGTATGACGTTTTAAAAACAAGAGCACAGGAACAGACTTCCAGAGAGATCATTTACCAGTCCATCCTGAACAATATTGACAGCGGCGTTCTTATTCTTGAAAAAGAAAGCGACGAATGGAATATCTTTTTAATGAATGACTATTTTTCCGATTATTTTACGGTGCCCAAGGTGTCCAAATGGTTGTATTTAAAAAACCAGCTGCCAGCTTTTTGCAAGGTCATTGAAGACAATAATTTTGAGGAACTTAAAGCTCCTGTACAAATACGGGTTAACGAAAACAGCGACCCGCAAACGTTTATACTTCAGTCTTCGTTGAGTAAAGCAAACAATAAAGAATACTATATCATACTGCTGGATTCCATTCAGCGGGTTATTGAGAAAAAAGAAAAAGAAGCCTGGATCAACCTGATGAAGGTTATCTCGCATGAGCTGATGAATTCCCTGACGCCCATCCGTTCCTTATCGCAAAACCTCCAGGACATTGTTAACCAGGACACACTTTCCAATGAAGATTTCGAGGACATCCGCCTGAGTCTTTCAACCATTGTGAACAGAAGTGACCAGTTACAGTTTTTTGTTGACAATTACCGGAAACTGGCAATGCTTCCTTCCCCTCAAAAAACAAAAACGGAACTTAAAATACTGCTTGACGAATGCATTGCCGTCATGGCCCCGCTTTTTAAGAAAAACGGCATTACCCTTCACAATACGGTTGATTTTAACCGACAGCTGCACCTTGACAAACAGCAAATGGAACAGGTTATTATCAATTTGTTTACGAATAGTATTTTTTCGCTGGAAAACAGCGATGCTGAAGATCGATTTATTGAAGTGGCGGCATCGTTTAGCAACAATCGTTTTTATCTGACTATTTCCGATAACGGTTTTGGGATTGATGCGGCTATTAAGGATAAAATTTTCCTGCCGTTTTTTACCACCCGTAAAGACGGTGCCGGTATTGGCTTAACGCTTTCCAAAAATATTATTGAAGCACACGGAGGCTATCTGAGTTACCAGAGTGACGAGCAGAAAACAACTTTTATAATCTGCCTGATTGAGAACAGTCCGAAAGAGCCGTCCTAAAACGTAACCTCCGGTTCCCAGAGTACTTTTTTAAAATCAACTACCTGATTGTTTTTCACTTTTATGCCTTCGCTTTCCAGCAATTGCTGCATCAGGTTGGTACCTTCAAAGTGGTGTTTCCCGGAAAGCAGTCCGTTTCTGTTGACCACACGATGTGCCGGTACATCATCTTTTCCGTGCGCGGCATTCATTGCCCAGCCTACCATTCTGGCAGAACGTGCCGCACCCAATGCTTTTGCAATAGCACCGTAGGAGGTTACTCTTCCATAGGGAATCTGCCGGACAACGGCATAGACTTTTTCAAAAAAATTGTCGTTAACGGCTATCATTAGCCCAGGTAATTGTTGATTAATTTAACCAGAGTGATAACGGATACCAGCCCGGTGATGGACCCGATAATGTAGTTGATATTGTTCATCAGGAAAGACGGTTTTTTTTCCTCTTTCTTTTTAAAGAACAGTATGTACATATAGAATACCAGGAAAGAACCTAAAACCGCTCCAAATACAAATAATGAAATATAGGACTGGTTAAAAAAGAAGTACCCGTTTCGGGAAAGCCATACACTCACGAATACATAATACGGAATCGGGAATAAATTCAGGGCAGACAGCAGCATTCCTAAAAAGAACCGGCTGGTCTTGCTCCTCATTTTTAATTCTTCCTTTTGTTTTTTCGGTTTGTTGGCTGCTGTAAAAAAGTAAATCGTCAGCAAAACAAAAATCCCAAGTCCGATTTCCTGTAAAAGGTTAATGACATCGGGATTTCTGTCTATAAATTTTGCAAACAGAACCGCCATATAGGTTTGAAAAAGGACAGTGAGTGTCGCCCCTAAAGCAAACATAACGGCTTTATTTCTGCCATCTCTTACGCTAACTTTTGCAGCAGTCATGTTGAGCAATCCAGGCGGAGTGATTCCGATGGATGCTGCTGTAAAACCCAGAATAAGCGGCATAAAATAGTTCATCTACTTAATTTTAAATTGTATGTAGGTAATGGCTTTATTTTGTTCTAAATACTGTTTTTCATAAAAGGTCTGGATCGCTGTTACCACTTCCGGAGCGCCTTCATTTTTGTATACATTGTGGTTCGCATAAATAACCTCATGTCCTTCTCCGTGAAGCAATCCTAACGTATAGCCGTGCATAAATTCGCTATCCGTTTTCAGGTTCATCAATCCGTCTTTTTTCAGTATTTTTTTATAACGCTGTAAAAACTCCGTATTGGTCATGCGGTGCTTGGTACGTTTGTATTTGATCTGCGGATCCGGAAACGTGATCCAGATCTCATCTACTTCATTTTTATCAAAAACATGTTCGATTAGCTCAATCTGCGTACGCAAAAAGGCCACATTGTGCAATTCGTTTGCTACAGCTGTTTTAGCTCCTCTCCAAAATCGTGCCCCTTTGATATCGATACCGATAAAATTTTTATCCGGGTAACGTTCTGCCAAACCTACAGAATATTCTCCTTTTCCGCAACCCAGTTCTAAAACCAGCGGGTTGTCGTTTTTGAAAAATTCTTTATTCCACTTTCCTTTTAACGGAAAAGAATCCGTTACTACCTCTTCTCTTGTTGGCTGAAAAACATTACCGAAAGTCTCGTTTTCCTTAAATCTTTTTAATTTATTTTTACTTCCCACGACTAAACTTAAAATTTTGGTAAAATTACGGAAATATCCAAGAACAAAAATAGTTTTACTTTGCACTTATCAAACAAGTTATTAAAGATACTTATTTTGAACGAAACTTCAGACAATTTTAATCGTTAAGTTTCCGTTATGCATGCTAATCTTTGGAAAAAACTTGTTCTTTCAGCGTTTGATTTGGGTTGTTTTTTCAAAAAGGGTTTCCAATGCTATCGGGATTAAGAGAAAAACTTTTGGAAAATTTGTAAAATGCATAAAGTACATAAAAAAAGAATTTTAGTTGCCCCGTTAAACTGGGGATTAGGCCATGCCACACGATGCATTCCTATTATCGAGGCTTTGGAAAATAACGGTTATCAGCCGGTAGTCGCTTCCGATGGTGTTGCTTTATCACTATTGGAAAAAGAGTTTCCGCATTTGCAGACACTGGAATTGCCTTCCTATAAAATCCAGTATGCCCAAAACGGCGCCAATTTTAAATGGAAGCTTATTTCGCAGATCCCGAATATGGTTAAAGCCATGCGCACGGAGCACAGCACTATAGAACGCTGGATCGATGAGCATGAGATTGACGGTATTATATCGGACAATCGCCTGGGATTGTATTCCAATAAGGTCCCAACGGTGTTTATAACGCATCAGCTGAATGTACTGACCGGAAATACTTCCTGGATAACAACCAAAATACACCATCAGTTTATTAAAAAGTTTAATGAATGCTGGGTTCCCGATATTGCCGGAACACCTAATCTTTCCGGTAAATTAGGACATCTGGACAGCTCTTCACTAAACGTGAAATACATTGGCCCGTTGAGCCGTCTGCACAAAAAAGCAGTCGAGCCGATATATGACCTTATGGTTATCCTTTCCGGACCGGAGCCGCAACGCACCCTGCTGGAAGAGAAGCTGAAACTGGAGCTGAAATATTTTGAAGGCAAGATCATTTTTATCAGAGGCGTGATCGAAGAAGAGCAGACCATTACCCGCCGACTGAATTTCACCTGTTATAATTTTATGAATACGGAAGAGCTTGAAATGGCTTTTAACCAAAGTAAAATCGTATTGAGCCGCTCCGGCTATACGACTATCATGGATTTGGCACAATTGGGCAAAAAAGCTTTTTTTATTCCCACACCCGGACAATATGAACAGGAGTATCTGGCTAAGAAATTAAAGAAAAAAGGACTGATCCCGTATTCCAGACAGGAGGATTTTAAAGCAGACGACCTGCTTCAGGTGGCCCTGTATAAAGGGTTAAAGAATGTTACCCAGGAAATAACCTGGAGGCAATTATTTAGTCTTTTCGAGCGTAAAGGAAAACTCTGAGCCAACGCCGAGTTTGCTTTCCACATAAATGCGCTCGTCATGGGCTTCAATTAAATGCTTCACGATAGCCAGACCCAGACCGGAACCGCCTTCCGAACGGGCTCCGCTTTTATCGACACGGAAGAATCGTTCGAACAAACGCGAAATATATTGTTTCTGAATTCCTTCACCGTTATCGGTAACACGGATGATCACTTTATTGTTTACCAGGTCTTCAATGCTAACCTCTGTTGTTCCGTTTTCTTTTCCGTACTTAATGGAGTTTTCAACCAGGTTGGTCACTACCTGCTGAATTCTTTCCTTGTCGGCAAAAACCTTAATCGCTTTCGGGTATTTGCGGTCAAACATCAGCATGATGTTTTTCTGGTCGGCACGCATTTCAAGCAGGTCAAAAACATTCTGAACAACATCTACAATATTGAATTCGGTAAATTCAAGGTTCAGATCCCCGGCTTCCAGTTTGGTAATCATATCCAGATCTTTTACGATATAGATAAGGCGTTCCACTCCTTTTTCGGCACGCTGCAGGTATTTTTTACGAATGGTTTTATCGTTCATCGCGCCATCCAGCAACGTGAGCAGGTAGCCCTGAACCGTAAACAGCGGTGTTTTTAATTCGTGAGAAACATTGCCCAGAAATTCTCTTCTGTATTCCTCACGAATTTTTAAGGTTTCTATTTCAATTTTTTTGTCTTTGGCAAATTTTTGCACTTCGTTCATTAATGTCGCCATATCTGTAGTAACCGGCTGACTTCTGAGTGTGGAAGAATCCAGAAGCGAAACATCGTCATAGATTTTTTTCACTCTTCTGTAAATAAAGCGTTCCACACGGTATTGCAGAACGAAAAAGGAAAAGAAGTATACGCCTAAAGCAAAAACAATACAGAATTTGTAATTCAGTTCAAAAAACCAATAGGTCAATCCTGCAATTAATAAAGTTGAAAAAATGGTAATATAAAGTGCAGATTTGACCGCAAATCTGTATGATTTTTTAAAGCTTATGGACATTTATATTTCTAATTTGTAACCTACTCCTTTGATGGTTTTAAACAATTCGTCGCCGATTTTTTCTCTTAGTTTTCGAATGTGAACATCAATAGTTCTTCCACCTACAACTACTTCATTACCCCAGACTTTATCCAGTATTTCTTCACGTTTGAATACTTTTCCGGGTTTTGAAGCCAACAGGTAAAACAGTTCGAATTCTTTACGGGGAAGGATAATCTCTTCACCTTCTTTTACGATTTTGTACTCTTCGCGGTTGATTTCTATTTCACCTACTCTAAGCACATCACCCTGCTGCTCTTCTTCTTTTAAGCGGCGCAATAAGGCTTTTACCTTGCTCACAAGCACTTTTGGTTTGATTGGCTTGGCGATATAATCATCTGCTCCGGCATCAAAACCTGCAACCTGCGAATAGTCTTCACTTCTTGCCGTTAAGAACGTAATAATAACATTGGCTAATTCGGGAATTTTACGAATGTTCTCACACGCTTCCATTCCATCCATTTCCGGCATCATTACATCCATAATGATTAGTTGCGGCATTTCTTTTTTTGCCTTTGCAATCGCTTCTCTTCCATTGCTGGCTGTCACGATTTGATAACCTTCCTGTGATAGATTATACCCTACAATTTCGAGGATATCTTGCTCATCATCAACCAATAAAATCTTAATGTCTTTTTTCTTCATAATGGACACTGTATGTGTGTTTTCGGGTTGTAAAGGTAAAGATAATACAAAACGATTACATGTGTTAACGATTATTTAATCTGTTAACGTTTTAGTAATAAATACCCAACAAAAGCATAACAAGTCACTAACCTCAAGTTAACGCTCACCAAGTTCCTTTGCACAAAATTTAATAAACACACAATGAAATTTAAATTATTATTAACAACATTATTGTTCACGGTCTTTGCCTTCGCACAAAAGGGAACTGTCAAGGGTACCATTACAGACAAAGAAATGAACAATGAACCGTTACCTTTTGCCAGTATAACAATTAAAGGTACAACAATTGGAGCAAGTACAGACGAAAAAGGTAATTTTAGTCTGAGTGTTCCGGAAGGAAATCACATTTTGATGATTGCCTTCTTAGGCTACGAAACTACTGAAGTGCCTTTTAAAATAGCTTCAGGAGAAACAAAAACAATTGACAAAGCAATTGGTGCAAACGGAGTACAACTGGAAGATGTTGTTCTTAAAATAGAAACCAGCCGTCAAAAAGAAAGTGCTTTATTAGTAGAACAGAAAAAAGCAATTGAGATAAAACAGAGTATCGGAGCGCAGGAATTATCCCGAAAAGGGGTTAGCGATGTGGCAACAGCCGTAACCAAAACCACAGGGATCACCAAACAGGAAGGTTCCGGGAATATTTATGTGAGAGGTTTGGGCGACCGTTACAACTCCACCACCATGAACGGCCTGCCGATTCCTTCAAACGATCCGGAAAAAAAGAATATCAAACTGGACATTTTCCCTACAGACATTGTAGAATATGTATCTATTGACAAAGTATACAACGGAAAAGTTTCCGGAGATTTTGCCGGAGGTAACGTAGATATCGTATCGAAAGACTATAAAGGAAAAGGGTTTTTAAAATTGGACATCGGTTCTAATGTGAACACGAACGCATTGGCAGAGGACAATTTCAGCCTGCAGAAAGGACCAAACAGCTTTGGCTTCAGCAACCAGGCGAATCCGAAAACAATTGCTGCCTACGATTTTCAGTCATGGCAGCTGGAAGGTAAAACTCCGGTAGCCGGATCATTCGGAATTTCCGGAGGTAAATCATTCGACATCGGAGCAGAAGGAAAATTAAGCGTTTTCGCAACCGGATCTTTCAGCAATGAATATACCTCCAAAAGAAACGGTAGCGCAAAAGGAAGCGTTAGCGGTGACGGAAGTTTGATCAACAAAAATTTCAAAACCTATACTTCAATGGGTTACAACACCAACACCACCGGATTGGTAAATGTTGGCTACAAAATAAACAACAACCACAAAATCAGTTTCAACTCCCTGTTCATCAACTCTTCCAGCCAGGTTAAAGATGAGTATTTCGGATATGTTGCCGATTTGGAAGATACCGGAAATGGTTTGATCCGTCGTTCCCAATATGTTAAAAACACCCTTTTTGTAAATCAGTTATTGGGAGAGCACACGATCAGCAGCCGTTCAAAATTCAACTGGGGTGTAGCCCAAAACAACATCACAGGCGATACACCGGACAGAATGTACAATTCTTTTAAAAAGACTGACGAAGGTTATGTACTGATCAGTAAATCAAAACCGGACAACCACCGTTATTTCCAAAGATTGAAAGAGTATGAAACCGTTGCCAATGCCGCTGTTGACTATAAATTCAAAAAAGACGGAGAAGGTGATTTTAAAGGAAAATTCACATTAGGGTATAACGGTCGTTTTAAAAACAGAGATTTTAAAGCTACACAGTTCAACTTCAAAACGGAAGGTCCTTATCTGGGTACTCTTGTTGATCCTGACAACCTGGATTTGTTTTACAACCAGCAAAATCTGAACAATGGTTACTTTAACGTGAGTACCTTCATTGGAAACTCAGAAATCAGCAATGCCCTGGATCCTCAAAAATATTCCGGAGAGCAGATTATTCACGGAGGATTCTTAAATACCGAGTACAAATTCAGCAACAAGCTTACAGCAGTTTTAGGTTTACGTGCCGAGTATATTTTCCAAAAAGTAAACTGGAAAACACAGCTTGACCCGACCGGTGACAAAGATGAATTCGACAAAGTGACTTTCTTACCGAATTTAATCATGAAATACGAATTGAACGAAAAGCAGAATCTTCGTTTGGGATTAAGCAAAACCTACACACTTCCTCAATTTAAAGAAAGAGCTTTATTTATCTATGAAGATGTTACAGAGGTAAAAATCGGTAACCCGGATTTATATCCTTCAGATAACTATAACTTAGACTTAAAATGGGAAATGTTCCCTAAAAATGACGAGTTACTATCTTTCACTGCTTTTGGTAAATATATTGTTAATCCTATCAACGAAGTTACGATCGCTTCTTCTACTAACGATATTTCTTTTATCAATACAGGAGACAGAGGTTATGTAGCCGGTGCCGAAGCAGAATTCAGAAAGTTAATTTTTGAATCCGGTGAGAACAACACTAAAAAGCTGACAGCAGGCGTAAACGCTTCTTATATGTATACAACCCAGGACCTGAATACATCAAAGGTTGAGAACGAAACAAGATACCAGGTACAGTTCACAAACGCTAAAAGCGCTTTTACAGGAGCTTCTCCATTGTTGTTAAATGCTGATATTTCATTCTTAAAAGAATGGGATAATAAAAATGCGAATGTTTCCACAACTCTGGCTTATTCGTATTTCTCAGACAGGATTTATGCTATCGGAACAAACTACAGAGGCGACCAGGTTGACAAAGCCGTAGGCACACTGGACTTTATCCTGAAATCCAAAATCAACAAAAACTTAGGTTTTGGTTTCACTGCAAAAAACCTGTTGAATCCAAAAATCGAACGTGTTCAGGAAAACGATAACGGCGACATCACGTTATTAACCTATACTAAAGGTTTGAACCTGAGTTTTAACGTTAGTTACCAGTTTTAAGAAAACAATACAGAAACACAAAGGAGCACGATCGTGCTCCTTTTTTATTTGCAGTAAGATTACTTAACACAAGAAACATTCTCTTAATAATTAGGACAAAATAAGTTAATCTAACATTGATAATCGCTTAACCTGTTTCCAGAAAAATCAGAGCACTTTTGCATCAAGACATAACTAAAAAATTATTTAGAAAAAAAATGAAAAAATCGATTGTAAAATTATTTGGAATTTTCGCAGTAACTGCAGGGATCTTAACAGGTTGTTCTTCTTCTGATGACGATAACAACAATAACTCCCAGCCATCTTCTTCTTTCGTTGCTAATGCAAACGATTTCAAAGGAGTAATCAATGATGGTACGGTAACTTTAGTTGCTGGTGTAACTTATAAGCTTACAGGTAAAATTCAAGTAAATAACGGTGCTACATTAACAATTCCTGCTGGAACAAGAATTGAAGGTACTGGAGGAACATCTGCTTATATCGCAGTTGCTCAAGGTGGTAAAATCAACGTTTTAGGTACAGCAAGCAGCCCGGTTATCATGACCAGCGGTTTAGCTACTAAAAATGCAGGTGACTGGGGAGGTTTAGTAATTTGTGGTAAAGCTCCGATTAACAGAGGTACTGTTACTGCACAATCAGAAGTTGCTGATTTAACTTATGGTGGTACAGTTGCTACTGATAATTCAGGTGTAATTAAATATTTAAGAGTAGAATATTCTGGAGCTGCTTTTAACACAGAAAAAGAATTCAACGGAATTTCTTTCTTCGGTGTAGGTTCCGGAACTGTAGTTGAAAATGTAGAGGTTTACCACGGTGCTGATGACGGATTCGAATTCTTCGGAGGAACTGTTAACACTTCAAACTTAGTATCTATCGGAAACGAAGACGATCAGTTTGACTGGACAGAAGGATGGAACGGAACAAACACAAACTGGTATGGTAAAATTGATTTCGGAAAAGGAAACAGAGGTATCGAAGCAGACAACTATGAGTTCAACTTTGATGCAAATCCAAACTCTAACCCTACAATCGCTAACCTTACTTTAATCGGACCTGGAAGCACTGCAGATGCTAACATCTATACCGAAAACCAGGCCTTAAAATTAAGAAGAGGAACTAAAGGAATGTTCAGCAACCTGGTTATAAAAGATTTCAAAGTTGGTTTCGATGTAGAGCACGATCAAACTATCGCTTACGTTGCTAACGGTACTTTAAAAGCTACTAACGTTAAATTCGACGGAATCGGAACAAACTCAAAAGGTAAGAAAACGGATGCTTCAAGTGCAGATGTAAGTGCTGTATTTACAACTTCAACTACTGCAACAGGAGCTGGAAACGGAACAGCAGCACCAAGCTGGGCAACAGGATGGGCTATCGGTTTCTAATCCACATAAAAAATAATCTTTTTCAGAAAAATATCTCTCTTTTTTAAGAGGGATATTTTTTTTGGCATAAATTTTGAACTTTTTTTGTATCTTTATACAATATTTGTACACATGAAGAAAAATTACTTTTATATTATCCTATTCTCCCTCTTTTTGTTTTCTGTAACCGCGATGGCACAGGAATCAAAAGGTTCTTCTGGTACTACAATTGAAGGGTTAAACATTTATCCCAATCCAACAAACGGAGACAAGATTTACATCACTTCCCGGTCTTCACAGGACAAAGAAGTTGAAATTTTTGATGTATTGGGAAAACGTATTTTGCAGGCCACTCTTAATTCCAAAGAGTTAAACATTGCCAATTTAAATGCCGGCGTTTATATCATAAAAATCAAAGAAGGTGAAGCTTCCGCAACAAGAAAGCTTATTATCAGATAATTAACACAACAAAATTTACAATAATTAACCATAATTTTACATTAAAAGTTTTCATAACTAATGAATACTTATTAACTTTGTTGTCCACTTTTTAAAAAACAATTCAAAACATGAAAAAACTTTACATTTTATCTTTAGCGCTTTTTACATCGGCAGCTTCATTTGCACAGTTTGTATATGAGCCATTCAATTTCACAGGAGTAGCTGCTACTGCTACTAACGGATGGACTACTCATGGTGGTACTACTGGACAAATCACTACAACTTCCGGAAGTTTATCTTACACAGGATTATTAGCTTCAACAGGAAACCGTGTTTCCATCGTTGCAGGAAATAATGAAGATATCAACAAAGCTACAACCTCTGCTATTACTGGTGCTGCTTATTACTCAACAATCATCAGAGTACAAAACACAACATCATTACACCTTAACAGTGCAGCAGGAGATTATTTCTTTTCAGCTACTTCAGTAGCTTCTGCTACAACAACAGCTTTCCAAGGAAGATTATACATCCGTCAGGGTTCAGCTGCTAACACTGTAAATCTTGGTGTATTAAACAATAGTGGTGGTACTGCTGCCCCTACATTTGCCGCAACAGATTACCCTGTTAACACATCATTATTCATCGTTATTAAATATGACATCGCATCTAACACTGCAAGTCTATGGGTAAACCCGGTTCCAGGAGCTGCTGAGCCTGCTGCTACAGTAACTAATGCTACAGGAACTACAGCTGCACCAACAAACATCAATGGTTTAGTTATCAGACAAGGTGGAAACGCTACTAACGGTACTGGAAATGTTGAATTAGACGAAATGAGAATCGGTACTACCTGGGCTCAAGTTACTCCTCAAGCTACTGCCAGCTTAACTGACAACGCTATCGCTGGATTAAAAGTATACCCTAACCCGGTTTCCGGAAATAACTTCTATATCTCTTCTGACGCTACTGCTGTAAAATCAGTTGCAGTTTATGATGTATTAGGAAAACAAGTAATCAACACTAAAGTTGAGAACGAAGCAGCAATCAACGTTTCTAACTTAAACGCTGGTGTTTATATCGTTAAAATCACTGAAGAAGGAAAAACGGCAACTAGAAAATTAGTTATCAAATAATTTCTTCAAACAAGATATTCTTAAAGCGCTGACAATGTCAGCGCTTTTTTTATTTCTGTACAATCTTCAAAAAACCGCTAAAATTTAAACATAGCTTTACATTATCGTCATTAAAAACAAATTTTCATACGGTATCTTTCCATAAAAATACCATGAAGAAAATCTACTTCGCTTTATTCAGCATCGCAACAGCACTAACGGGCAGTGCTCAGACGAATTTAATTCCAAATGGGGATTTTGAAAATTGGACAAACAACACGACTCCAACGAATTTTACACCGGTAAATACCGAAACGTTTTCTGCAAACAATTTTATAGCAAAAGAAACCGGCATTAAAAAAAATGGCCTGTCTGCCGTAAAACATCAATCGCAGGACGATACCCAAACCGTAAGCCCTAACAATCTGATCCCGGTTATTGCCGGAAACAACTATACCATCTCCTATTGGCTTCTTGATAACGATACCAAAGCACGTTCCCGTGCCTGGCATTCCTGGGTGAGCATCTCCAATGGTGTAGAAATGGAACTTACAGACAACAGAGACGTTTTGCATCCTACCTCCTATTCCAGCAACAACGCACAATGGGTACAGATCAGTTTTACCCTGACCGCACCGGCTAACGCCACACATTTCAGATTTCAGGCAAGAACCTACAGACAGTCGGCAACAAATGTTGGCGGATATATTTATTATGACGATTTCTCCATCGTAAACAACACTCCAATGGGAACAGCCGATCACACTATTGAAGGACTGAAAATATATCCCAATCCGGCTTCAGCCAATGACAACCTGTTTATCACTTCCGATTCCGGCGCTGCAAAATCCATTCTTATGTATGACATCCTGGGCAAAGAAGTTAAAAACACCACTACCGACAACAACAGCCCGGTTAACCTTTCCCAATTAAACAGCGGCGTTTATTTGCTTAAAGTCACTGAAGAAGGAAAAACGGCGACCAAAAAATTAATCATCAAATAGCCTTCCATAATCCTTAACCTTGCAAAGCATCAATTTCTATTGGTGCTTTTTTATTTTGTATTTTTGCCAAAAAGAATTTCCCTTGATCTCAACATCCGATATATTTCAAATTGCATCCAAAAAAGAATTTGAGAAAACAACGCTCAAAGTTTTTCGCCATCAATATGATAACAATAGTGTTTATCAGGATTTTTGTAATCTTTTAAAAAAGGACAAAACCAACGTCAAAAGCATTCAAGACATTCCGTTTTTACCCATACAGTTTTTTAAAAGTCATGATGTATTAAGTTCAACCGAACCCATACAGACCACGTTTACCAGCAGCGGAACAACCGGCATGAGTACCAGCCGCCACCTGATAACCGACTTACAGTACTATGAAGAAAGTTTCCGGCTGGGATTTTCCCAATTTTACGGCAACATTGAAGATTATGTTGTTTTAGCCCTGTTACCATCCTATCTGGAACGGGAAGGCTCTTCATTAATCTATATGGTAGAAGATTTAATACAGGCCTCCAATCAACCTGACAGCGGCTTCTATTTAAACAATTACAACGAGCTGATTGAAAAACTGGTTACTCTGGACAGGCAGGGACAGAATGTCATCCTGATAGGGGTTACCTATGCTTTACTGGATTTAATTGAAATGCAGGATTTCAGCCTGAAAAACACCATTATCATGGAAACCGGAGGCATGAAAGGGCGCCGTAAAGAAATCATCCGGGAAGAGCTGCACGATATCCTATGCAAAGGATTCGGCGTGTCAAAGATCCATTCCGAATATGGTATGACCGAATTATTATCGCAGGCATATTCTTTAGGCGATGGTGTTTTTGAATGCCCGCCGTGGATGGATATCCTGATCCGCGATACCGAAGACGCCTTATCGTATATTACCTACGGAAAAACCGGCGGCATTAACGTCATTGACCTCGCAAACATCAATTCCTGCTCCTTTATCGCCACCCAGGATTTAGGAAAAAAATACACCAACCAGTCCTTCGAAGTATTGGGCCGTTTTGACAATTCCGATATCCGCGGATGCAATCTGATGGTTTTATAAAATAAAAAAGGGAGCTTAAAGCTCCCTTTTCATTATATTGCTCTGATAACAAAATAATTCTTTTTACCTCTTTGCAGCAAAACGAATTGCCCGTTAATCAGATCCGTATCGGATATGGAATAATCCTCTCCTACTTTTTCCTTATTAACCGCGATCGAGTTCTCTTTCAAAGCTCTCCTTGCTTCTCCGTTAGAAGACAGGAATCCCGATTTACCGGCTAAAGCATCAACAATCCCTAAACCGGATGCAATCTCCGCTTTAGCAATCTCCGCTTGCGGCACACCATCAAAAACATCTAAAAATGTTTTCTCATCCAATTGTCTTAAATCCTCTGAAGTTGAATTTCCAAACAAAATATTCGACGCTTTAATCGCATTATCCAGATCTTCTTTTGAATGCACCATAATTGTGATCTCTTCCGCCAAACGCTTCTGTAAGATTCTTAAATGCGGCTCTTTTCGGTGTTCTTCCGTTAAGGTTTCAATTTCTTCTTTCGATAAAAACGTAAAGATCTTGATATATTTTTCAGCATCTAAATCGGATGTATTCAACCAGTACTGGTAGAATTTGTATGGCGATGTTCTGGCAGCATCAAGCCAGATGTTACCACCTTCTGATTTTCCGAATTTAGTACCGTCTGCTTTTGTAATCAACGGACAGGTTAACGCATAGGCTTTTCCGCTTTCTTTTCTGCGAACCAGTTCCGTTCCGGTAGTAATATTACCCCATTGGTCACTACCTCCCATTTGTAAGGTGCAGTTTTTCGCTTTGAATAAATGTAAGAAATCATACCCCTGAACCAATTGGTAAGTAAACTCGGTAAAAGACATTCCTTCTGCCGATTCTGACGAAAGACGTTTTTTAACGGAATCTTTAGCCATCATATAGTTCACCGTAATATGCTTCCCTACATCACGAATAAAGTCCAAAAACGTGAACTCCTTCATCCAGTCATAGTTATTTACCAGTTCCGCAGCATTGGGAGCATCGGAAGTAAAATCAAGAAAACGGGACAGCTGTCCTTTTATCGCATACTGATTGTGACGCAGCGTTGCTTCGTCCAGTAAATTTCTTTCGTTTGATTTTCCGGACGGATCGCCAATCATTCCGGTTGCACCGCCCACTAAAGCCAAAGGCTTGTGACCGCTCAACTGGAAATGCTTCAGCATCATTACGCCTACCAAATGTCCTATATGCAATGAATCCGCTGTTGGGTCAATACCCACATACGCCACACGCATCTGCTCCAACAAATGTTCTTCCGTGCCTGGCATAACGTCGTGGAGCATTCCTCTCCAAGTCACTTCTTCAATAAAATTCTTCATTTTTAATCAATTTGCACAAAGATAATCGAATTAAACTATTTGATGAAGTATCCTTTTTGACAATTTTGTATTTTTTAATATAATTCCTACTTCCATAAGCTGCTATAATTACTACATTTGTAACTATGATATTAGTAACAGGCGGAACCGGATTAGTAGGCGCATATCTTCTTCTGGACTTACTTCAGAAAGGAGAGGCCGTTCGGGCTATTTACCGTTCGCATTCCAATATCCAAAACACCAAAAAGCTTTTTGAAAAACACCGGCAAACGGCCCTGTTTGAAAAAATAGACTGGTTTGAAGCCGATATTACCGATATTCCCCGTTTAAGCAAAGCTTTTAAAGACGTGGAATATGTGTACCATTGTGCCGCGTTAATTTCTTTTGATCCGGACGACGAAGAATTGCTTCGCAAAACCAATATTGAAGGCACTGCCAATGTTGTCAATTGTGCACTGGATTTCAAAGTCAGAAAACTCTGCTATGTAAGCTCTATCGCTGCTTTAGGCGACACTAAAGAAGGCGAAACACTCATTACCGAAGAAACAGACTGGAACCCCGAAAAACTCCACGGTGATTATGCCATTACAAAGTTTGGCGCCGAAATGGAAGTATGGCGTGCCGCTCAGGAAGGTTTAAAAGTAATTGTTGTTAATCCCGGAATCATTTTCGGAAGCGGCTTCTGGAATAACGGCAGCGGCCAGATTTTTAAAAAAATTGCCGGCGGATTCCCATTCTACTCAAAAGGCGTAACCGGAATTATAGCTATTGAAGATGTTATCCGCATCATGACCACCTTAATGAACAGTGATCTTACCGGAAACCGTTATACGCTTGTCGCAGAAAATCTTTCTTTGGAAAAAATATTGTTTACCATCGCCGACGGCATGGGTAAAAAAAGACCTGCCATTTATGCCGGTCCGCTGCTCACAGCGATAGTCTGGCGACTGGACTGGTTGTTTTCCAAACTATTGTTCCGTAGCAGAAGTTTCACGAAAGCTACATCAAAATCCTCCCATTCACAGGAAATTTACAGCAATAAAAAAATAGCTCAGGAACTGAACTATTCTTTTACCTCCATGGAGGAATATCTTTTAAATCTAGGGAAAGAATATACTAATTAGCTGCATCCGTAGGCGGAACACCTGTAGTTTTCTCGATTTCTGCGCCTACCGCTTTTCGCTGCTCATCCAATCTTTCAATCACCTTGTTATACAGTCTTTTATATCCTTCCACATCGGACGCATAGTACTTATTACTGGCTTCAATTATTTTAGCATTGACTTTATACTTATTAAAGATATAATCATCCAGCTTTAGATTATTCGAGGAAATCCGCAGCGGATCATAGCCGTCAACAGCCTGATATATCGCAATATCCGATAAAATTTCGACCATAGTATCTTCCGGAATAAGATTCACGGGTTTTTTCATGACCTGTTGCTCACAGGCAGTAACCACACATAGCAATCCGATAAGAAAAAGAAGTTTTTTCATAATTTTATCTATCAAATAATAAACGCTCTCCGCAACGAATATCTTTAATCTTCGAATTTACATAAACTAACTGTCCGTTTACCAACGTATGGGTAATTCGTGATTTAAAATTCGAACCTTCAAAAGGCGACCATCCGCATTTGTACAGAATATTTTCTTTTTTCACGCTCCATGGAAGTCCCGGATTCACAATAGCCAGATCGGCATAATATCCTTCTCTGATAAAACCTCTTTTTTCGATTTTAAAGATTTTAGCCGGATTGTGTGCCATTTTCTCCACGATTTTCTCCACGGAAATTTTCCCCTGATGAAACGCTTCAAACATCGCCACAACTGCATGCTGAACCAATGGTCCGCCGGAAGGGGCGCTGGTATACGGATTTTTCTTTTCTTCCAATGTATGCGGCGCGTGATCTGTTGCAATCACATCGATTCTGTCATCCAATAAGGCTTTCCACAATTCATCCCTGTCCTTTTCCGTTTTTACGGCCGGATTCCATTTTATAAATGTCCCTTTCTTTTCATAATCGGCATCGGTAAACCAAAGATGGTGCACACAAACTTCTGCGGTGATCTTCTTCTCTTCCAATGGGATTTTATTGGTAAACAATTCCGTTTCCTTAGCGGTAGAAACATGGAAAATGTGCAAACGGGCCCCGGTTTTCTTCGCCAGCTCAATCGCTTTCGAAGAAGAAAGGTAGCACGCCTCTTCACTTCTTATTAAATGGTGGAATTTCATCGGGATATCATCTCCGTATTCCTCTTTGTATTTTTCAAGATTCGCCTTGATTGTCCCTTCATCTTCACAGTGAACGGCAATCAGCATGGGCGTACTGGAAAAAATCTTTTCCAGAACTTCTTCATTATCCACAAGCATGTTTCCGGTTGACGAACCTAAAAACAATTTTATCCCGGCAACATTTTTCGGATTGGTTTTTAAAACTTCTTCCAGATTGTCGTTTGTTCCGCCCATCATAAACGAATAATTCGCATAGGATGTTTCGGCTGCAATCTGGTATTTTTGTTCCAATAATTCCTGCGTTACCGCATTCGGAACCGTATTGGGCTGTTCGATAAAGGAAGTGATTCCTCCGGCAACAGCAGCTTTCGATTCGGAAGCAATATCGCCTTTATGCGTTAATCCCGGTTCCCGAAAATGCACCTGATCGTCGATTGCACCCGGAATAAGATAATTTCCTTCGGCATCAATAATTTTACAATCAGAAGATTTAGGGCTTATACTTTCTGCGATTTCCTTGATAATTTGTCCTTCTATCAATACATCACCTTCAAAAATAACGCCTTCATTTACAATCTTCGCATTTTTTATTAATATCTTGTTCATTGTGAATCTTATCTCTTATAATCGGTTTATCATTTTTTTCAATCGCAATGTAATCACTCCGAATATTGCTTCTTTTATAATCGCATTACTCATTTTTGACTGTCCTTTTGTCCGGTCCGTAAAAATAATCGGCACTTCAACAATCTTCAGTTTTTTGACGAAAGTCCGGTATTTCATTTCAATCTGAAAAGCATACCCGACAAACTTAATTTTATCCAGGTTGATCTGCTCCAGAACCTGTTTTTTGTAACAGATAAAACCGGCGGTAGCATCATGAATTTTCATTCCGGTAATGATATCCACATAAACAGAAGCAAAATAGGACATCAAAACACGGTTTAGCGGCCAGTTAACCACATTCACACCGGTTATATACCGCGATCCTATTGCCATATCCGCACCGGCAGCACAAGCCTCATACAAACGCTTTAAATCTTTAGGATTATGGGAGAAATCGGCATCCATTTCAAAAATGTATTCGTATCCTCTGTCCAGAGCCCATTTAAAACCGTGTACATAAGCCGTTCCCAGCCCCGATTTTTTGAGCCGGTTTTCCAGATGCAGCAAACCCGGGTATTCCGATTGCAATTCGGCAACCTTACGGGCCGTTCCGTCCGGAGAATTATCATCAACCACAAGTATATGAAACGGGACATCCAATTCGAAAACAGCTCTCACGATGTTTTCTATATTTTCAATCTCGTTATATGTTGGAATGACAACTACTCCTAAACTCATTTTTACTTAAATTTGCCTGCAAAAATAAACTATTTCTGATGGTTGTTTCATAATAAAAGTATAATAAAAATATTCCGTTTAAAAATTAGTACTTTTACAGACGATATGATGGATTTAATATTTAACGAGAGAGTAGTTGAAAACAAAGACTGGGCAACAATTTTATTTGTTGTTTGCTTTGCTTTACTTGCAATTAATAAGGCCGTTTTTGAAGTTCGTTTTAACGAGTTCATCCGGCTCGGTATTTCCGATAAATACATAAAGATTTATAAGGACAGCGGCAACATGCAAAGCTGGTTCACGATCTCTATGTTTTTTGTCCAGCTGATTTCCTTTGCTTTTCTCATCCAGATTATCCTGAGCTATTACGGCCATACCACCAAAACCAACTGGATTTCCTACATACAGATTGTAACGCTTCTGGGCGTATTTATCCTTTCCAAATACCTGATTGAAAAGATCATCGCGACATCATTTAACATTGAGGAGTTCAACGAGCAATTTAATTTACAAAAAGTTAACTATCGAACCTACATCGGTTTACTCATTTTACCCATCAATTTATTCCTCTTTTACAACAATTTCCCATCAAAAAAACTAATATTAGGCGTTATTTCTATTATTTTAATAATAAACATAACAACTTATGTGTTTACATTGAAAATTTATCAAAATTTAATACTGGGCAAGCTGTTCTATTTTATTTTGTATCTTTGCACACTTGAAATAGCCCCCTATTATTTCATGTATTATTGGTTTACGAAAAGTTAGAGCATTACAATTATTTTAATATGAAAGTGAAAACAATCTTGGTCTCTCAACCAGAACCTAAAGTAGAAAATTCACCATACTTTGAGCTTCAACAGAAGCTGAAAATTAAAGTCGACTTTAGACCATTTATTCACGTAGAGGGCGTTCCTGCCAAAGAGGTTAGACAGCAAAAAATTGATTTAAACAATTATTCTGCCATCATTCTTACGAGTAAAAATTCGGTCGATCACTTTTTCAGAGTAGCGGAAGAAATGCGCTATAAGGTTCCGGAAGATTTAAAATATTTCTGCCAATCTGAAGCTATCGCTTTCTATCTGCAAAAATATGTAGTTTACAGAAAACGTAAAATTTATGTTGGTCAAAAAGACTTTGTTGATTTATCACCATTAATCAAAAAGTATAAAGACGAAAAATTCCTGTTACCGTCTTCCGATCAATTGAATGCTGATATCCCACAAACGCTGAACAGCTTAAAAGTTGACTGGATACCAGGAACATTCTACAGAACTGTAATGAGCGATTTATCGGACTTAAAAGACGTATATTACGATGTTTTAGCGTTCTTTAGTCCAACGGGAATTAAATCATTATTTAAAAACTTCCCGGACTTCCAGCAAAACAACACCCGGATTGCTGTTTTTGGAAGCACCACCCAAAAAGAAGCCCTGGAACACGGCCTACGGGTAGACATCATGGCTCCGACACCGGAAACACCATCGATGACCATGGCTTTAGAAAAATACATTGTTAAAGCCAACAAAGAATCAAAAGAGAAATAAACCTCAAATAAAAAAGCCTCCCAAATGGGAGGCTTTTTCTTTTTAAACTCTCAAAAAAACAAAATCGAATATAATTTACATTACCCGATAATTATCTTAAACACACACTGTATCACCAAGTGCAATCAGTGCGTTAATTGCTTTATCTCCTTTTTCGCCTGTAAAAATCTTGGCTAAGGTTAACAGTATTCTGGCTACAGGCCACCACGAACACCATTTCGACTGAAACCGCTCCACATTCGGAGTATCAAAATCACCCGATTTTCCGTTTGGAAAAATCCCGCCTACCGTATAATCCGATTCAATATGCTTGGCAATATCTCTTGCGTTTCTCATGCTTAACGAGTTCGCTTTTAATAATTCCAATTCACTTGCAGACAGTTTCATATACTTTATTTATATATTTTTTTTTAAAATGTATCCTTTTTATTCAAAAGCGAAATATTTTAATAGTTAACTGAATTTCAACACTATAGCCCCCTAAAATATTTATTCTTCAGCTAACTATTAAAATAAAATCTGTCTTTTTTAAAATCATTCTAATTTATAACAAAAACCAAAACAAATATTACGGTTTTTTTACATTTATGTTACGGATTCAATAAATAGTTAACATAACAAAAAACTAATTTTCAGATAACATCAGCGCATAAAAAAAAGCCATTCAAACGAATGGCTTTCAAAATATTATTGCAAATTTAATTATAACTGCGGACCCGCTTTAACTAAATTTTGTCCTTCTTCATTATCGGTATACTGAACAAAGTTTTTAACAAACAACTTCCCTAAGTCCGTCGCTTTGTTTGTCCATTCTGTAGCATCAGCATACGTATTTCTCGGATCAAGAATTTCGGTATTTACACCTTCCAGAGCTTTAGGAACTTCCAGGTTAAAGATCGGAACAATCTGCGTTTCGGCTGTTTCAATAGAACCGTCAAGGATTCTGTCGATGATTGCACGGGTATCTTTAATAGAAATACGTTTTCCGGTTCCGTTCCATCCTGTATTTACCATATAGGCTGTAGCGTTGTGCTCTTCCATCTTTTTAACCAGCTCTTCTCCGTATTTTGTCGGGTGCAAACATAAGAATGCTTTTCCGAAACAAGCAGAAAATGTAGGTTCCGGCTGTGTTACACCACGCTCAGTACCTGCTAATTTAGCGGTAAACCCGGATAGGAAGAAATATTTCGTTTGTTCCGGAGTCAGTTTTGATACCGGTGGCATTACTCCGAAAGCATCTGCTGTTAAGAAAATAACTTTTGAAGCATGACCAGCTTTAGAAACCGGTTTTACAATATTGTCAATATGATAAATCGGGTAAGAAACACGTGTGTTTTGTGTTACAGAACCATCTTTAAAGTCGATTGTTCCGTCGGCAGCAACCGTTACGTTTTCCAATAACGCATCTTTACGGATGGCATTGAAAATATCCGGCTCGTTTTCTTTACTTAAGTCAATTGTTTTAGCATAACAACCGCCTTCAAAATTGAAAACACCTTCATTGTCCCATCCGTGCTCATCGTCACCGATTAATTCACGTTTAGGATCTGTTGATAACGTTGTTTTTCCTGTTCCGGATAATCCGAAGAAAACCGCAACATCACCATCTTTACCTTTATTAGCAGAACAGTGCATCGAAGCAATTCCCTGTAATGGTAAATAGTAGTTCATCATGGAGAATAATCCTTTCTTCATTTCACCACCATACCAGGTTCCGCCGATTAACTGAATTTTTTCTGTTAAGTTGAATGCCACATAAACCTCAGAGTTCAATCCGTGAGCAGCATACTCTTTAAAATTTGTTTTAGAACCATTCATTACTACGAAATCAGGCTCTCCGAAGTTTTCCAGTTCTTCTTCTGTAGGACGGATAAACATGTTTTTCACAAAATGTGCCTGCCATGCCACTTCCATAATAAAACGCACTTTTAAACGTGTGTTTTCGTTAGCTCCACAGAAAGTGTCCACTACATATAATTTTTTCCCGGAAAGCTGGTCAACCGTAGTTTTCTTTAAAGCATCCCAGGTTTCCTTTGTAATTGGCTTATTATCATTTACTGCTTTTTCTGATGTCCACCAAATAGTATCTTTTGTAATATCGTCTTTAACTATGTATTTATCCTTAGGGGATCTTCCTGTAAAAACACCCGTCATCACGTTAACAGCTCCCAGTTCCGTCAACTGCCCTTTCTCAAATCCCTCTAGCTCCGGATTCAATTCTTCATTATATAGGTAATCATACGATGGATTATAAATAATTTCAACCGTATTTTCGATACCGTATTTCTCTAATGAAATTGTATTAGTAACATTCATAACTTAAAAATGTGTTGTTTGTTATTTAAGAACGCAAAAGTAAAAATTTAATTTTATAATAATTTTTTTTTAATAAATATTATGCTTTTTTCCTGATTAGCTGTACAAAGAGTATTCCCCATGCCAATATCAGTAAAAGACCACCAACAGGCGTAATAGGTCCCAGCACCTTAAAATCGCAGCCCGTTACAGCCTTTGTTGCCAACAGGTAAATGGATCCTGAAAAAAATAACACTCCCGTAACCACTAAATAGAAGATTGTTTTTTTAGCTTTTTCCGTAAGCATGGCCGTGGTACCCACAAATAATAAAAACAGAGCATGATACATCTGGTATTTTACTCCTGTTTCAAAAGTGGCCAGCTGTGCTTCATCCAGAACCTGTTTTAATCCGTGAGCGCCAAAAGCACCCAATATTATTGCAACAGCTCCCATGATAGCTGCTACTCCGGCTATTTTTCTATCCATATTTTCAAAATTATGCTCAAAGTTACTATTATTTTAAAAAGTTAAATAATGATATTAATCATCTTTTATGTTTTTAAAGAATATAACAAATTCCTATTTTCGTAGACTTTTTAAAACAAACAACTAAAATGAGACATATTTTAATCATCGGAGCCGGTCGCTCGGCTTCGTCGCTCATTAAATATTTATTAGATAAATCGGAACAGGAAAATTTACATTTAACCATAGGCGATTTATCATTGGAATTAGCTCAAAAGAAGACCAATAATCACCCAAGAGCAACGGCTATTGCTTTTGACATGTTTGATGATGCGCAGCGTAAAACCGAAATCCAGAAAGCAGACATCGTAATTTCCATGTTGCCGGCTTACCTGCACATTGAAGTTGCCAAAGATTGTATTGCCTATAAAAAACACATGGTAACCGCTTCTTATATTTCGGACGCCATGCAGGAACTGAACGAAGCCGCCATTGCCAACAATCTTGTGTTTATGAATGAGATCGGACTGGATCCGGGTATTGACCACATGAGTGCCATGAAGGTTTTGGATGAAATTCGCGGAGAAGGCGGAAAAATAATCCTGTTCGAATCTTTCTGCGGCGGATTAGTTGCCCCGGAATCCGATAACAATTTATGGAATTATAAGTTTACATGGAATCCCCGTAATGTTGTTTTAGCCGGACAGGGCGGAGCCGCTAAATTCATCCAGGAAGGAACCTACAAATACATTCCGTACCACAAACTGTTCCGAAGAACAGAGTTCCTGGAAGTGGAAGGTTACGGCCGTTTTGAAGGTTATGCAAACCGTGATTCCCTTAAATACAGAAGCGTTTACGGTTTAGACAATGCCTTAACCGTTTTTAGAGGTACCATTCGCCGTGTAGGCTATTCCAGAGCCTGGGATATGTTTGTACAATTGGGAATGACAGACGATTCATACACTATTGACAATACCGAAACCATGAGCTATCGGGAGTTTGTGAATTTGTTTTTACCATATCACCCGACAGATTCTGTTGAGATCAAACTTCGCCATGTCCTTAAAATCGACCAGGACGATGTTGTATGGGATAAATTATTAGAACTGGACCTGTTTAACGCCAATAAAATTATCGGCCTTAAAAACGCCACTCCGGCGCAAATCCTTGAAAAGATCCTGACGGACAGCTGGACTTTAGCACCGGATGACAAAGACATGATTGTCATGTATCACAAAATCGGTTATGAGGTAAACGGCGAAAAGAAACAGATTGACGCTACTATGGTTTGCATCGGCGACGACCAGACTTACACTTCAATGGCAAAAACCGTAGGACTGCCGGTTGCTATGGCAACGCTTCAGATCCTGAACGGCAATATTAAAACGCCGGGTGTACAGCTTCCGATCAACAAAGAAGTATACCTTCCTATACTGAAAGAACTGGAAGAATACGGTGTGATTTTTAAAGAAAAAGAAGTAGCCTACAAAGGATACAAATAAAAAACAAAAAAGGCTGACTGTAACAAATCAGCCTTTTTTACTTTAATAAAGCATTTCATTTTGTAACTTTAACTTCAAATTATCACCAATGAAGATAAATTCCTTACAAATTGAAATGGACGGAATCGACAAGGAAATCCTCCGTTACCTGATGGAAGATGCCCGGAAACCGATTTTACAGATAGCCAACAAAATTGGTATTTCCGGTGCGGCCATACACCAGCGGCTGCGAAAACTGGAACAGGCCGGTGTGATTACCGGTTCCCGTTTTACCGTTAGTCCGAAAATTTTAGGCTACAGTACGATGGCATTTGTTGGTATTTACCTGGATAAAGCTTCCCGGAATCCGGAAGCTGTAAGGGAATTAAAAAAAATACCGGAAGTACTGGAATGCCATTATACAACCGGAAACTGGAGCATTTTAATCAAACTGATCTGCCATGACAACGAGCATTTAATGCAGTTGCTCAACAAAAAGATACAGGCAATTGAGGGTGTTTCCCGTACGGAAACATTCATTTCACTAGACCAGCAGATCGAACGGCAGATTCAATTATAACCATAAAAAAATCCGGTACTTGCGCACCGGATTTTTTTTACTTTATATTTTCAGATTAATCTCTTCTTCCAAAAACCTGGAAAGCCCAGTATACCAAGGATGCCAAAGCACCAATTGCAGCTACCACATAGGTTCTTGCAGCCCATTTCAAGGCATCTTCCGCTCCGGCATATTCCTGCTGGCTCAGCATGTTCTTATTTTTCAGCCATGCCAAAGCACGGTTACTGGCATCATATTCGACCGGCAAGGTGACAAAACTAAAAACAGTGGCTACACCCATTAACACCAAACCTAATATGGCAATATAAAATCCGAAACCAACTTTTGCCGCAGCGCCTAAAATCAAACCACCAACCACTAACCATTGTGACATACCCGAGGTAACACTCACCATTGGTACCATTTTGGAACGCATTTGCAGCATTCCGTAAGCGGTGGCGTGCTGAACAGCGTGTCCGCATTCGTGTGCCGCTACTGCCGCTGCCGCTGCATTTCTTTCATTGTATACCGCCTCACTTAAGTTAACCGTTTTATCTACCGGATTATAGTGATCCGTCAGTCTTCCGGGAGTCGAAATAACCTTTACATCATAAATTCCGTTATCGGCAAGCATTTTCTCGGCTATTTCCGCTCCGGACATTCCGTTACGCAAATGCACCTTTGAATATTCTTCAAACTTGCTCTTTAATTTGTGGCTTACAATCCAGCTTACTAAAGCAATTCCTCCTAATAAAATATAATATCCTAACATCGTTTTTACTTTTTAGTTTTCTAAAATTACTAAAACAACATCAAATTACAAGCCAATTAGGACTCTCTTAACAGAATCTGCAATTTTGTCAGTCCGGTTTATCCTACTAAATTGATGATTTTTCCGGGAACAATAATCACTTTTTTCGGTGCATTTCCGTTTAATTGTGCTTTTGTTCTTTCGTCTTCCATCACAATTTTCTCAATTTCTTCTGCTGTTAAATCCATGGGCAGTTCAATTTTGAAACGCATTTTTCCATTAAAAGAAACCGGGTATTCCTTACTGCTTTCTACCAGGTGCTGTGCATCAAATACCGGGAAAGGCACTTTTGAAACGGAACCTTCGTTCCCCAAGGCACTCCATAATTCTTCTGCGATATGCGGAGCATACGGAGAAATTAAAACCGCCAATGGTTCCAGGATCGCTCTTTCATTGCATTTTGCCGCCGATAATTCATTTACCGCGATCATAAATCCGGAAACCGAAGTATTGAACGAGAAGTTCTCTATATCTTCCTGTACTTTCTTAATGGTTTTATGCAACGTTTTTAAGGCTTCTTTGCCTGGCTCGTTATCCGTAACGATCAAACCGTTATCGTCAAAATACAAACGCCATAGTTTTTTCAGGAATCCTGACACTCCGGTAATTCCGGCTGTATTCCATGGTTTTGCCTGCTCTAACGGTCCTAAGAACATTTCATACAAACGCAACGTATCGGCTCCGTACTGTTCACAGATATCATCCGGGTTTACGACGTTGTACCATCTTTTCGACATTTTCTCAACTTCTCTTCCAACAATATATCTATCATTTTCCAGAATAAATTCAGCATTTGCAAATTCAGGTATCCATTTTCTCAATCCATCAATACTGATCTCATCAGAAGCATTAACCAAATTAACATCAACTCTTATTTCTTCTGTCTGATAATCCCCTCTTAAATTTTTAGAAACATATTTATTTGTTCCGGATACACGATAAACGATAGCACTCATTCCTAAAATCATTCCCTGATTAATCAGTTTTTTGAACGGTTCTTCGGTTGGCGCCAATCCTTTATCTTTTAAGAATTTGTTCCAGAAACGGGAATATAGCAAGTGGCCGGTAGCGTGTTCGCTTCCGCCGATATACAAGTCTACATTTTCCCAATATTTCAAAGCTTCTTCCGAAGCAAATGCTTCTGCATTATGAGCGTCCATATAACGCATCCAGTACCAGGAGCTTCCCGCCCAGCCCGGCATTGTATTTAATTCCAACGGAAATACCGTCACCTGATCGATCCGGTCATTGCTTACCACCTGATTGTTTTGCGTATCCCAGGCCCAAACCGTTGCATTTCCTAACGGCGGCTGTCCGTCTTCTGTTGGCAGGTATTTTTCCACCTCCGGCAATACGATCGGCAGGTATTGTGCTTCGATCATTTGCGGCAGGTCGTTTACATAATATACCGGGAACGGTTCTCCCCAATAACGTTGTCTGGAGAATACCGCATCACGCAAACGGTAGTTGGTCTTTCCGTTTCCTTGTCCTAATTTTTCAAGGGCTTCAATTGCTTTTTTTGTAGCTTCTTTATAATTCAGTCCGTTTAAGAAATCGGAATTACCGATGATGGTTTTTTCTTTATCGCCAAAAGCTTCTTCCGAAATATCCACTCCTTCAAAAATATTCTGAATCGGAATATTAAAATGTTTGGCAAAGGCATAATCTCTTTCATCACCGCAAGGCACTGCCATAACAGCTCCGGTTCCGTATCCTGCCAATACATAATCCCCTATCCACACCGGAATCGGTTCTTTGGTAAAAGGATGTTCTGCATACGCTCCTGTAAAAACACCGGAAATGGTTTTCACATCTGCCATACGCTCTCTTTCACTTCGTTTTGCCGTAGCCGTAACATACGCCTCCACAGCTTCTTTTTGTTCCGGAGTAGTGATCTTAGCCACCAATTCGTGTTCCGGTGCCAAAGTCATAAAAGTTACCCCGAAAATCGTATCGGGACGGGTCGTGAATACTTCCACAACCGCATCATGGTCTTTCAGGTTAAACGTAACGGAAGCTCCAACGGATTTCCCGATCCAGTTACGCTGGCTTTCCTTGATGCTTTCACTCCAGTCGATGGTTTCCAATCCCTGTAGCAAACGCTCTGCATAGGCAGAAATGCGCATACTCCATTGTGTCATCTTTTTACGGATAACCGGATGTCCGCCACGTTCGGAAACACCGTTTATAATTTCATCATTTGCCAATACCGTCCCCAAAGCCGGACACCAGTTTACTTCGGTTTCTGCCAGATAGGTCAACCGGTACTGCAACAATATCTTTTCTTTTTCTTCTTTGGTAAAGGCATTCCACTGCGCTGCCGAAAACGGTGCTATATTCTCGTCACAAACCGCATTTACGCCGGCATTGCCTTCTTTTTCAAAAACAGCTGTCAAAGTAGCGATATCTTCCGCTTTGTCAGTATCGATATTGTACCAGGAGTTAAACAATTGGATAAAAATCCATTGTGTCCATTTGTAATAATCCGGGTTTGACGTGCGCACTTCTCTGCTCCAGTCGAATGAAAAGCCTATTTTATCCAATTGCTCGCGGTAACGGGCAATGTTTTCTTTTGTTGTTTTTTCAGGATGCTGACCGGTTTGAATGGCATATTGTTCTGCCGGTAATCCGAAACTGTCGTATCCCTGCGGATGCAGTACGTTAAATCCTTTATGACGTTTGTATCGCGCATAAATGTCTGAAGCGATATAGCCCAGCGGATGCCCTACATGCAGTCCTGCTCCCGACGGGTAAGGAAACATGTCTAATACGAAATATTTAGGCTTAGACGAATTATTTTCTGCTTTAAAGGTTTGGTCTTCCGACCAGAATTTCTGCCACTTGGCTTCAATTTCATTTGGATTGTACTTCATTGCTCTGAATTCTATGTTACCGGAAATTGCGTTCCTGTATGTTTTCTACTAATTTATCGTGAATCGTTCCGTTTCCACGCATCAAAAGATACTGAAAAACCGGTGTGGATTGCCAAAAAATCCCAAAACGATTCGTTTCCCAATCAAAAAACCTTCTTTTTGGGCAGGCAAATTTACATTATATTATAAGAAAGTTAAAACTTTGGACGTTATAAACCCTAAAAACAATTTTCTTTATTATTTTTACGGCTTAAATCAGATTCTATGGCTTCATCTTTTGAAAAGTATCAAAAACGCAAACTTATTTCTTCCTATTTTTCGGTTATTTTGAGTATTTTCCTGGTGCTGTTCCTTTTGGGCGCTTTAGGGCTTTTTGTTATTAATTCTGGAAAGATTTCAAACGATTTTAAAGAAAACATTCCGATGTCTGTTTACTTTAACAGTGAGGCCAACGACAGTATTCTGAAAGCATTCGGAACACAACTGGTTGCTTCCAATTATGTAAAGGATCACACTTTTGTTTCCAAAGACGATGCAGCAAAAAAACACAAAGATATCATCGGTGAGGATTTTATGGAGTTCTTAGGATTCAATCCGCTTCAAAATTCTTATGACATTCACCTGAAAGGAGATTATGTTGTTTCTGACAGTATTAAAGAAATTGAAAGCAATATTCGTAAAAACCCTATGGTTACAGAGGTTATTTACGACAAACAACTGGTTGATCTGGTAAATGAGAACGTAAAGAAAATTACGTTTTGGATTTTAATCGTAAGTGCCGTACTGGCTTTGGTAGCGATGTTGTTAATTAACAGCTCACTGCGTTTATCGATTCATTCCAACCGTTTTATCATCAAAACCATGCAAATGGTCGGGGCAACAAAATCGTTTATCCGCAAACCGTTTATCTGGAGAAGCATCAAGCTGGGACTAATTGGTTCCGGACTGGCTATTATTGCTTTAATAGGATTGGTTTTCTATGTAGACGGTCTGTTTCCTAGTTTAGGCATTGCAACCGATTATCTTTCTATTGGTATTGTACTGGCAGCCGTATTGCTGGTAGGCATTATCATTACCTGGATCAGCACCTTCTTTGCGACCCAGCGCTTTTTAAATTTAAGAACAGACGATTTATATTAAGAATCTAAAATAATAGTAAGAACACGATACAATGGAGAACGAAAACAAACACAAACACGACTTTCTTTTTGAAAACGTTAATTACAAAATCCTTTTTATAGGTCTTGGTGTTATTGCCTTAGGTTTTTTATTAATGTCGGGTGGCGGCAGTACCGATCCGAACGTATTTAGTGAAGATATCTTCAATTTCAGAAGAATCAAACTGGCACCGACCATCGTTTTAATCGGTTTTGGAATTACGATTTATTCGATTATCAAAAACCCTAAAAAAGATACTAAAGCCTAGTACCCGTTTCAATGGATTTATTACAAGCCCTTATTCTTGCCGTTATTGAAGGCTTAACAGAATATTTACCTGTTTCTTCAACCGGCCACATGATTTTTGCCAGTTCTTATTTTGACATTCAAAATGACGATTTTGTAAAACTATTCCAGGTTTCCATTCAGTTCGGAGCCATCCTTGCCGTTGTGGCGTTGTACTGGAAAAAGTTTTTCGATTTCTCCAAATTCAATTTCTATATCAAATTAGCCTGCGCCGTAGTACCAGCTTTGATTTTAGGCAAAATTTTTGACGACATGATCGATGCCGTATTAGGAAAACCTATTCCGATCGCGATTGTATTGATCTTAGGCGGTGTTATTTTGTTATTTGTGGACAATTTTTTCAAAAACCCGACGATTCACAAAGAAGAAGATATTTCCATTAAGAGAGCCGTGATTATCGGATTCTGGCAGTGTCTGGCAATGATGCCGGGAACAAGCCGTTCGGCCGCTTCTATTATTGGTGGTATGCAGCAGGGCTTAACCCGCCAGGCTGCCGCTGAATTCTCTTTCTTTTTAGCCGTTCCCACGATGCTTGCCGTTACCGTATATTCGCTGTTTTTAAAAACGTATGAAGTTTCCCAGTTGAAAGGATACGAACTTTTACTGCAATCCGGTGACAATATCAAATTGTTCCTTATCGGTAATGTAGTTGCCTTTATTGTGGCGGTTATCGCTATTAAATTTTTTATCGGCGTGGTTAAAAAATACGGTTTCCGTCCGTGGGGATATTACCGTATTATTGCCGGAACAGCTCTTCTGATTTACTTTACCTATATTAAATAATTACACTTTGATTACAGCCGAAGATTTCCAAACGGGACAAGTTTTACTGATTGACAAACCTTTGCAATGGTCGTCGTTTCAAGCCGTGAATAAGATTAAATGGTCCCTGAAGAAACACCTGGGATTAAAGAAAATCAAAGTAGGACATGCCGGGACTTTAGATCCGCTGGCATCCGGTTTACTGATTGTGTGCACCGGTAAATTCACAAAGCGCATCCCGGAATTACAGGGAATGATCAAAGAATATACCGGAACTTTTCACCTGGGCGCGACAACACCTTCGTATGATCTGGAAACGGAAATCGATGCTGTTTTCCCGACCGGACACATCACAGAAGAACTGATCTACAAAACAGTAGCATCCTTTTTAGGTGAAATCGACCAGAAACCACCCATTTTTTCCGCTATTAAAAAAGACGGCAAACGATTGTATGAACATGCCCGAAAAGGTGAAGAAATAGAAATCCAGGCCCGAAAAACCGTTATCCACGAATTTGAAATTACCCGTATTGCTTTACCGGAGGTAGATTTCAGAGTGGTTTGCAGTAAAGGAACCTATATCCGTTCTCTTGCCTACGATTATGGTCTGGCTTTACAGTCGGGCGCACACTTAACCGCTTTGCGCCGTACTAAAATCGGAGATTATGCTGTTGACAATGCCATGCTGGTTACCGACTTTGAAGATTCGGTAACGCCTTAAACCATCATACCATACAAGAGGCCACAAAAAAGACGGCATTAGCTATCCCAATACCGCCTTTATAAATCAGATACGTTTTTCAATTACAAACCTTCCATCACACCAAGCAGTTCCTGTTGTGTAGAAAGTCCTTTGTCTTTCAGGTACCACATTTGCAGGTCCGTCTTCGCCGTTTCATCAACAACACCGTGTGCTGCTTTGTAATCCAGTATTAATTGTTTGGCTCCCTGTGGCCGCGGACCCCAATCGGCCAGTATTTCTTTAGTATCGGCATCCAAAACAATCACTTTTGGAATAGCCCTTCCTCCGTTTGTTAAAAAATGCTGCATCAATTCCTCATTTTCATCTCTGAAAACAAGCTGCAGTGTTATATTTTCTGTATACTCGTCCATTTTGTGCAAGATCGGCAAGATCTGCGCCGCATCGCCGCACCAGCCTTCCGAAAGCACCAGCCAGATATATTTTTTACGGATAGCTGCCAAACCTTCCTGTATGTTTTGCGGTACCGCAATTGTTTTATCCAGACGATTCATCCGGGTTTCATTCAATTCACTGTAATGCAATAAATCATCAGACTGTTCATTACCCGTCGATTTCCCCTCTTTCAGTAATTTTGTCACCAAGCTTCTGTATTCCTGATAAGTATAACTTCTTTTCAGGCTGTCTTCGATATAATTTTCCATTTTCTATTTATTATACTGTGCAAATTTAGCGCAAAAAACAGGATTAAAAAGTAACAAAAGTCACAATCCAATGGACAAAAAGTGTAACTTTATCTTTTTACAGTACAAATGGATTTACAAACAAAATCAATAGGTTTAATTCTTTCCGGCGGCGGCACAAAAGGATTAGCACATGCCGGAGCCATTAAATTTTTAGAAGAAAAAAATATCCGCCCTGTTCATATTGCCGGTACCAGTGCCGGATCCATCATAGGTGCTTTATATGCCTGGGGAAAATCGCCCGATCAGATTCTGGAATTCTTCAAATCCATTTACTTTTTCCACTGGAAGCATTTTACACTCAAAAAAGCCGGCTTAATTGATTCAGAATCTTTTAAAAAATATTTTACCTCAATTTTTGAAGACGCAACTTTGGGCGACCTCAAAATACACACCCATATTACCGCAACCGATATGGTAAAAGGGAAGCTGAAAATTTTCAGCCCGGAAACCAAGATCGTTGATGCCATTTTAGCCTCATCCTCTTTTCCCGGTGTTATGTCGCCTTATGAGATAAAAGGACGCATTTATAGTGACGGCGGTATCCTGAATCACTTTCCGACCGATATTTTACAAGGCCGCTGCGACACCTTAATCGGTGTGTATGTAAGTCCTATCCAGAAAATAGAGGCCAGGGATCTTACTTCCATAAAAGCGGTAACAACCAGGGCTTTCGATTTGCTTTCTGCAAATTCCAACATGCAGAAATTCAATAACTGCGATTGGGTGATCGAGCCGGAAGAACTATCCATTTACAGCACTTTCGAAACCAACAAACTGCGAATGGAATCTATTTTCAATATTGGCTATGAGGCTGCCAGAAAGTCCTATCTGGAGCTCAAATTATAAATAACACCCCGTTCCGCTGCGTATGCATTTGCCTGTTAACCAAAAGTATTGCTTTGTTTAAGAAATATTTACGGAGTTAGTTTTAAAAAAACAGATAATAACTATATTTGCACCACTAAACAAAACTTGCAATGAAATACAAAAGAATCCTTCTAAAATTAAGCGGTGAAGCTTTAATGGGTGAAAGACAATATGGAATTGACCCTAAAAGATTAGCCGAATATGCAGCTGAAATAAAAGAAATCCATGACAAAGGTGTTGAAATCGCTATTGTTATTGGAGGTGGAAATATTTTTAGAGGTGTAGCCGGAGCGAGTAATGGGATGGATCGTGTTCAGGGAGATTATATGGGAATGCTTGCTACCGTGATTAACGGTATGGCATTACAGGGTGCTTTGGAAGAAGCCGGCATGCAGACCCGTTTGCAAACTGCTTTAAAAATTGAAGCCATTGCAGAACCGTATATCAAAAGAAGAGCTGTTCGCCACCTGGAAAAAGGAAGAATTGTTATCTTCGGAGCCGGAACCGGAAATCCTTATTTTACAACCGATACGGCAGCAGTTTTAAGAGGTGTTGAAATCAATGCCGATGTAATCTTAAAAGGTACGCGTGTTGACGGTGTTTACACTGCCGATCCGGAAAAAGATGCTACGGCTGTAAAATATGATTCGATCACTTTCGAAGATGTATTGAAAAAAGGACTTAATGTAATGGACACAACCGCCTTCACTTTAAGTCAGGAAAACGAATTACCAATCATTGTTTTCGATATGAACAAAGAAGGTAATTTATTAAAAGTGTGCGAAGGCGCAACAGTTGGAACAACAGTAAATATTTAATTTTGAATCATAAAAATTAGTATCATGACGGAAGAAATTAATTTTATTTTAGATAGCACAAAAGAATCCATGAACGGTTCTTTATCGCACTTGGAGAAAGAATTCCTGAACATTCGTGCCGGAAAAGCGACACCGCAAATGCTTGGTGGTGTTTTTGTAGATTACTACGGTTCTCAAACGCCGCTTTCTCAGGTTGCAAACGTTAACACGCCCGATGCCAGAACGATTACCGTTACGCCATGGGAAAAAAGTATGTTACAACCTATCGAAAAAGCAATCATGATTGCTAATCTTGGTTTTAACCCGATGAACAATGGTGACAACATCATCATTAGTGTTCCGCCATTAACAGAAGAACGTCGTCGCGACCTTGTTAAACAGGCAAAATCGGAAGCAGAAGATGCCAAAATCAGTATCCGTAACGTACGTAAGGATGCCAATACCGATATCAAGAAATTAGAAAAAGACGGAACTTCTGAGGACATTTGTAAAACTGCCGAAGAAGACGTTCAGAAACTAACCGATATCTTTATCAAAAAAATCGATGAGCTTTTGGCCGGTAAGGAAGCCGAGATCATGAAAGTATAAGTCAAAAAAATCCGCTGAATCAGCGGATTTTTTATTTCCCCACACAGCATTCCGCTACTCCGCTTTACAGTCCGAATCAATTCCCGCTTTAAATTAGCTTTATTGCTATCTTTTTGACATGCTTTTTATTACCTTTGCGGGCATTAAAAACTTTATATTCACTAAAAATCAATATAAAAATCATTACAATGAAGCACACTAAAGTTAAAGACCTACTAAACGGTACAAAGACATTGCATGAAGTAAAAGCAAAAGGTTGGGTTAGAACATTTAGAAATAATCAGTTTATCGCGTTGAATGACGGTTCTACGATAAATAATATTCAGTGTGTTGTTGATTTTGAAAATACTCCGGAAGAGACTTTAAAAAGAATCACCACCGGTGCTGCTGTCAGCCTTACAGGAACTTTGGTAGAAAGCAAAGGAGCCGGACAGACAGTAGAAATCCAGGTTACCAAATTGGAAATATTAGGCGATTCCGATCCGGAAAAATATCCGATGCAGCCTAAAAAGCACTCTTTGGAGTTTTTACGTGAGAATGCTCACTTAAGAATCCGTACGAATGCTTTCGGAGCTATCATGCGTGTCCGTTCGACATTAGCATTTGCAGTGCACCAGTATTTCCAGGAAAACGGTTTCTTTTATGTAAATACACCAATCATCACCGGTTCGGATGCTGAAGGAGCCGGAGAAATGTTTAGAGTAACAACGTTACCATTTGACGGTACCCCGCGAACAGAAGACGGAAAAATAAACCATAAGGAAGATTTCTTTGGAAAAGAAACCAACTTAACCGTTTCCGGACAGCTGGAAGGAGAAACGTATGCTATGGCCCTGGGTCAGATTTATACTTTCGGACCTACTTTCAGAGCGGAAAACTCGAATACTTCCCGTCACTTAGCAGAGTTCTGGATGATCGAGCCTGAAGTTGCCTTTAACAACCTGGCAGACAACATGGATTTAGCCGAAGACTTTATCAAATATGTAATTAAATACACTGTTGACAAATGTGGTGACGATTTAAAATTCCTGGAGCAGCGTTTGCTTGATGAAGAGAAATCAAAACCTCAGGCGGAAAGAAGCGAAATGAGTTTATTAGAAAAACTGAACTTCGTGATGGACAACAACTTTAAACGCGTTAGCTATACCGAAGCTATTGACATTTTAAAGAGCTCCAAACCAAACAAGAACAAAAAATTCAATTATATCATTGACGAATGGGGAGCTGACCTGCAAAGTGAGCACGAAAGATTCCTTGTTGAAAAACACTTTAAATGCCCGGTAATCCTATTTGATTATCCTGCAAAAATAAAAGCGTTCTACATGCGTTTAAATGAAGACGGACAAACGGTACGTGCGATGGATATCCTTTTCCCTGGAATTGGTGAAATCGTAGGTGGTTCTCAAAGAGAAGAGCGTTTGGATGTATTGCAACAAAAAATCGCCGATTTAGGAATTGATGAAAAAGAATTATGGTGGTACCTTGACACAAGACGTTTCGGAAGTGCTGTTCACAGCGGTTTCGGACTTGGTTTTGAAAGACTGGTATTGTTCGTAACCGGAATGACAAACATCCGTGACGTAATTCCTTTCCCAAGAACTCCTCAAAACGCAGAATTCTAATCCAGAATTTGTGAATTTGGTTATGGTTTAAATCAGGATAAGAAAATTATAGCTTTCTTATCCTGATTATATCACTAAAGAAGACGTGACCTTTGCTGAAAATTTTTTATTTTTGAATATACATTTCATCAGGTTCAATCATTACGTTATTCAGAAATGACAAATAACCAAATCAACGAATAACCGAATACACAATATAATGCTCAAACAACATTTACAACTTAAATTATCCCAAAAACTATCGCCTCAGCAAATCCAATTGATGAAGTTGATACAATTGCCTACACAGGCTTTTGAACAACGTCTTAAAGAGGAATTGGTTGAGAATCCCGCTTTGGAAACCGGTAAGGAAGAACAAATGGATGCCGATGAGTTTGCTGATGATAATTTTGACGAGTATGATGATTATGATAACGAGCGCATTGATGCTGACGAGATCAATATCGATGAATATTTAAGCAATGATGAAACGCCAGACTACAAACTTCAGGCGAATAATTACAGCGATGACGACGAAGACAGAAGCCTGCCTTTTGCCGCTCCTGTAAGCTTCCATCAGGATTTAATCAACCAGCTGAATACTTTTATACTTTCCGACAGCGAAAGGGAAATTGCCGAATTCTTAGTGGGCAGCATCGACGACATGGGTTACATCCGTCGCGACATTCAGGACATTGTTGACGATATGGCGTTTACGCAGGGTATTTATACCGATGATAAAAATGTGGAACGCATTCTGAACATTATCCACGAACTGGAACCTTCCGGTGTTGGCGCCAGAGATTTACAGGAATGCCTGTTGTTACAGCTGCGCCATAAAACACCAACAGAAGCGATCGCATTAGCCATTGACATTCTGGAAAACCAGTTTGATGCCTTTACCAAAAAGCATTACGACAAGTTATTACAAAAATACGACATCACTCAGGAACAGCTTCGAAAAGCTATTGATGAAATCGAAAAGCTAAACCCGAAACCGGGTGGTTCTTTCGATGGCAACACCAAAGCGATCGAACATGTGGTTCCCGATTTTTCAATACGCATTGTGGAAGGTGAGTTAGAACTTTCCCTGAACGGACGAAATGCGCCTGAATTACACGTTTCCAAAGATTATCAGGAAATGCTGCAAACGTATAAAGAGTCCCGGGAGAAATCGAATTCCCAAAAAGACGCCGTACAGTTTATCAAGCAAAAACTGGATTCTGCAAAATGGTTCATTGATGCCATCAAACAGCGTAATGAAACCCTGTTTGTAACCATGAATGCCATCATGCACTATCAGGAAGAATATTTCCTTGATGGTGATGAAACCAAGTTGCGACCGATGATCTTGAAGGATATCGCCGACATGATCGGTCTGGATATTTCCACCGTTTCCCGTGTGGCAAACAGCAAATATGTAGACACTCCTTATGGCACCAAGCTAATCAAGGATTTCTTTTCGGAAGCCATGAAAAATGACCAGGGAGAAGATGTTTCGACAATTGAAATTAAAAAGATCCTTCAGAATGTCATTGAAGATGAAGACAAGAGCAAACCGTTGCCGGATGACAAGCTTGCCGAAATTTTAAAAGAAAAAGGATACCCGATAGCCCGGAGAACGATTGCCAAATACCGCGAACAGCTGGATATTCCGGTAGCCCGGATGAGAAAGAAAATATAACCGTTTCTGCCTAACCTCAATACATCAAAAATGGATTTGAAGAAGATTTTTCCTTTATTTTCTTATTTATTTCATCCACTGTTTATTTCGGTTTATGCTACCTTATTTTACTTTTTTGTAACGCGCAGTTATTTCTATCCGCATGAAATTTACCTGATACTTTTTCAGGTGATAATCTTAACGGTATTCCTTCCTGTTTCCACTTATTTTTTGTTAAAGTCTTTGGGATTAATCCGCTCCGGTATTATGCTTTCTGAAAAGAAAGAACGCCGGTTACCGCTGGCTTTCCAGGCTATGTTTTTTCTGGTATTGATTGAGCATTCCTTTGCGATGCTGTCCATACCCGAACTCTATTACTTTTTCCTGGGAGCCTTAATCAGTTCCGTACTGGCTTTACTGCTGTTGTTATTTCATTTCAAAGCCAGCCTGCACATGATCGGATTGGTCGGATTTACCCTTTTTATCATGGGAATTTCATTGCATTACCACATCCGTTTTGTAAACATGATTGCCTTTTTTATAATGGCTGTAGGTGCTGTTGCCACATCAAGGCTGTATATGCATGCCCATTCGATGAAAGAAATTATCGCAGGCATTGTAATTGGTGCCTTACCGCAAATCGCACTTTGGTATTACTGGCTATAAGATGTAGAAGATAACCAGGAAGCTGAAAACATTGATCTTAATTCTCTCTCCTTCAATTTCACCGGATTTAAATAACGGATTCAGACCGTAAAAAGCATACGCATTAAAAGTATTGTAGCCGATCCCCACATAAGGACCGTATTGGATTTTATTCAAATCGGAATTATTGGTCACTTTATATTTTCCGTCACTACCGGTATAAACGGATTTGCTGTACATCAGATAGCTGAATTTGAACCCTGAATATACTCTCCAGAATTTATGGCTTTCCGGTGTAGACGTTCTCCAGCGCACTTCAACAGGAATATCCAGATAATGCATTTCCAGTTTGTTTCTGTCAAAATCAGAACTGATGGAATAGTTCACAACATTGTTCTCTTCCATGATTTTCATGTTCTGGCGCAGGCTGTTAAAAGTATATCCTATTCCGGGTGCGATGGCAAAAGTTCTCTTTTTATTCAGTGGAATATCCCGGAGAAAACCGGTGCTAAGCCCTAATGAAAACGAGTTTTGTGAAAAACCGCTCGGGCTGTTTTGAAGTAAATTATAGGCAATACTGATATAAAACTGATCTTCTCTATACAAAGAGTCTACAACAACAACTTTTTTCTCTTCTTCTTTTTTTTCTGTTTCTTCTGTCTGAGCAAAAATACAAACCGGAAAAATCAATAAAAGGTATAGCAGGCTAACTTTAATCATACTTTGCTTAATTTCTGTACTAAAGTAATAAAAACTAGCTTTATTTTGGTTTATTGCCTTCGAATCTTTTGAAAACCTATATCAATCCGATTTTCTTTGCTTCTTCAATCAGTTCTTTATCACCGCCTTTGGAACGGAGCAACTGACTTTTAATATTTGCTTTTCTTTTTTCCAGTGCACTCATCGAAAGCGGGATATAATTGGGAAGGTCTGCCGTTTTAACACCCTGAGAAATCAGGAGCAATATCTGGCTATCAATGGAATCCCATTTGATATTCTTCATCATCAGCTCTTTCAGTGAGTTGGAAATGGTATGGCTCACAAAATTTTCACCGCTGTAAATCTTTTCAAAAACGTTTGGAAACATTTCGAAGTTCACATCACATTTTGATATAAAAGCTTCCGGATTTACCTTGTTCATAATCTTGTCGATCAAAACCGGTTCATTATGCATGGTAAGCAACGCAATTTTACAATTTGGAAATTTCTCTCTTATCAGCATTGCCAAATCCACACCGGATTCCATGTTCATCTCTTTATAAGCCGGCAGGCTGATATCCAGATAAGCAAAATCAATAGCCTTTTTTAATCTGAAAAAGTTCATGATCGCATTATAGGCAGCGGTACAATTATGGGCTGTCGTAAAATTAAGCGCTAAATTTTCTGTATTAAACTCAGAAAGCAAATTAATATAGCCATCCAGTGTCATCGGATGGTCATCAACTAACAGAATATTTATCTCTTTTGACATAACGTTTATTTTCTATTACAAATCTAAACAAAAAGTACGGAATATCCGTAAAACTATATCGTATGAAAATCATAGCTTGCACTAAAATTTCAGCTGTGCATTATCCGTTTCTGCTCATTGATGACGATGAGAAAGTTGCCAAAAGTATTTTAGATGTTTTTGAAGATTTTGAAGACTTCCTGTGCCTTGGTATCATCAAAACCAAGGAGGAAGCCATAAACAGGATTTTAGAGTTAAAGCCGAAATTAGTGTTCATTGAAATTGCTTCAAAAAAGCCCGATTCTGATTTATCTTTCGCTATTTTATCGGAATTGAATGAGTTTTTAGAGGAATTACCCTATTTTGTGGTTATTACTTCCAATGAAAGCCATGCGTTTGAAGCTATTAAAAAAGGGGTTTCGGATTATTTATTAAAACCACTGAGTCAAAGTGAGCTTCGAAAATGCTTACTTCGTTTCCAGAAAAAAAATCCGGTCAAAGAGCCTGAAACTATTTGTGTGAAATCATACGGTGATTATCAGTTTGTACATTTAAAAGACATTACGCATTTAAAAGCAGACAATAACACTACTGATATCTTCCTGAATTCAGGGCAAAAAATTAGTGCCTACAAGACGTTAAAACATTTTGAAAGTTTATTACCTTTCTATTTTTTACGGGTGCACAACAGTTCAATTGTAAATATTAATTATGTTTCCAGAATTAATTTAGGGAAATTAAAATGCTACTTAAATAATAATGAAATTTCGATTCCTTTCTCAAGGTCTTATAAAGATAACATTGACACCATTATCCGGCGTATCTCTTCTTAGTAAATCTGCTATTCACCCGCAAAAACAGTCATTCTACTAACAACCGCCTTACAACCACTAAATACGCAGTCAATGATAACAAAAAGAAATTCAACATTATATAATTTTGTAACTGTAATAATGACGGAACAATTTAAAGCTTTAAACAATTACTAGGATGAGGGATCATAATTTACAAATGACATCTTTAGTAATACTGAAAAGAAATCCCATCTTTCAGATCAACAAACAAAACAAATACCACAACATCATAAAAAATGTTGTAACGACCCCATTATCTTAACATTAAAAAAATTTTTTATGAAAAAAGTACTTCTTATTTTGACACTTATTATTGTTGGCGGATTAACCTTCTCTTGTTCAACTGACGAATATGATGCTTCACAAGAAACCAGCGCAAAACAACAATTTAATAAAGAAAGTGACTTAATGCGTGTGATCCCTAACGATTCCACAGCAATTTTACCAAACAACACGACCACTGAGCCGATAAGTACAAATCTTGAAGGTGACGACAATGGCGGAGGAACCATTATCCCACCAAAAAGATAATTTAACTTTTAAAGCAACCTACATTTGGGCAATACGGTTTTAACTAACCATATTGCCCAACTTTTTTTTACTTTATTACATCAAAGTCTTACATTTGGTAAATAATCCGCAACTCGTTTTGATTTGAAATTACTACGCAACACCACACTATTGTTCTGCTGTTTATTTTTTTTCGCCTGTAAAAAAGATAACACAAATGTCCCCATTAATGATTCTGACAAAAAAATAAAATCATTATTTAAAGATGCCGGTAATACCAATCTGAAAGTTGAACAGAAAAAGATCTACTACGATTCCATCATCAATTATATTTCTAAAAGGAAAAACGATTCTATTACCCGGGATTATTATTTCCAGCTTGCTTCTGAATATTACCGTCAGAATGATTTTGACAATTCCAAAACCATCAGCCGTATCGCGCACCGGCTTTCAGTAGAAGGAAAAGATACTCTGGCTGTTGCTAAAGCGCTTTACTATATCGGTGACTGCTATGAGCCTACCAAAAAAGACAGTGCTTTCTACTACTATCTTCAGGCAGAAAAAATCTACAGCAAGAAAAAAGACTATGAAAACCTTGGCAGAATGTATCTGTACAAAGGCGGTATCTTATATAACGAAGGAAACTATACCGAAAGCGAAATTGAAGTTAGTAATGCCCTGCACTTTTTAACACCAACAAAAAATCACCGGTTAATTTACGGCTGCTACAACATGCTTGCCATCAATTTACAGGGATTGAACTACGATTCGGAAGCATTAAAATACCACGAACTGGCATTAAAGGAATTTGAAAAGCTAAAACTGGAAGAAACCGATCCGCGGATTATCATCAGTTATTCGGCTCCCACTTTAAACAATATGGGTTACCTGTATGAAAAAATGGGTGAGCACAATAAGGCTATCGAACAATTTGAAAAAGTAATTGCCATTAAAGACCTGCGGAAAATATCTCCGGATTCGTATGCCACTTCTTTGAGTAACCTGGCTTATTCCCGAATGAAAACCGGCAACTTCTCGAATTTACCGGATATGTTCTTTGAAGCGCTGCACATCCGGGACAGTCTTGATATAAAATCGGCTGTGGTGTTCAGTAAAATACAGTTAGGAGAATACTACCTGATGAAAAAAGACACTGCTAAATCCATTTCTATTTTTAAAGAGAGCTACCAACTGGCTAACGATATTAAAAGTTACTATGAAATACTGCGTTCTTTAAAATTGTTATCGCAAATTGACAATCAAAACAACCTGCACTATTCCAATGTCTATATAGCCGTTAGCGACAGTTTACAGAAAAAAGAAAGAGCCACGAGAAATAAATATGCCCGGATAGCCTACGAAACAGAACGACTGGAAGAAGAAAACCAGGTATTGACAAAACGAAATCTTTATATCCTGATTGGTGCTGCCTTTTTTATTTTCCTGGTAACAGCCCTGGGGATCATCCGCCACTTAAAAGCGAAAAACAAAGAGTTACAATTACTGCAACAGCAACAGGAAGCCAATGAAGAAATCTATCATTTACTTATCGAACAGCAGGAAAAAGTAAATGTGGCTAAGGAAGAAGAAAAATCGAGAATTGCAATGGAGCTGCACGACAACATCATGAATAAGATTTATGGTGTTCGTATGAATTTAGGTTTTTTCAACAATAAAGCCGACGAAAAGGCAACGGAAAAAAGAAAAGAGTATATCCTGGAACTTCAGAATATTGAAAAAGAGATCCGGACGATATCCCATGATTTAAAGAAAAACTCTTTCTTTGAAGAGCGCAATTTCTCCGAATTACTCAGCTTCCTGATCAAAAGTCAGGAAAACATCAACAGTACCAGTTTCCATCATGAAATTGATGAAAGTATCAATTGGGATACAGTTCCGAGCACAACCAAGATTAACATTTACCGCATTATCCAGGAGGCTATTTTAAACATAAACAAGTATGCCAATGCTAAAAATGCTTTTATCACGATCACCCCGATTGAGGAGAATACGCTAAAACTAGTGGTTAGTGATGACGGTAAGGGCTTTGATCTGAAATCGTCCAAAAAAGGCATCGGACTGAAAAACATGACCGAACGTATTACTGCCTTAAGAGGAGAACTGAAAATCAAATCGAATGTTGGAAAAGGAACCCAGATAGAGGCTGTTTTTTCGATTTAAAACCTATATCTCTAATGGGACATGATACCAATGCTTTGATCGGCCGAGCGCCTGTTAATCTCGAAAAGATTCAATATTATGGACTGGCTGTAGCTTTCGAAAACGATTTTGCCATTGTTTTTCTGGACGACTACCACCTTTTGCACTGGAGCCGTAAACTGCATTTAGACTACAGCACTGATAATGACGACTTACAATTTGGCGGGGAGTTGGTCCATCTCTTTGCCAAAGAAATAGGATTTGAGGATTATGTAATTACCTATCTCTCTTACAAATATTATGGCGAATTATACCGGAATGCCGTTAAAGCAGCAGAAGGCGATATCAATATAGTACTGCAGCAATTAGGCGTTGAAGTTTTGAATACACCAAATGAATTCCACCAGCTAAATCTTGATGATTACCGGATGTCCGAATGCTATTACTGGAAAGGTGACTCAAACTGGGCTAAGTTCCGTGAAAACATCATAGCCGGCCATATAGAGGACTAAACTACAGTTTCGCTAAATAGCTATTTACCGGTAAAAATATTTGACACAAGCGTTACCTTAAAATCTGAGTCAATTGATCTACATTAATTATTTTCGTTCCATAAGTGAGGTAAAAAAAAGAGTAGTACTATGATTAGTATCTTTTTTGTTTTATAAAACTTGTAATATGTAAATCACTTACTACTTAAGATGCTATTATATTCCTTCTTACTCATTATACCTTTTACAAATTCATTATACTGAATAGATGTTAATCCCAATTGCTTAATAGTTATTTTAGTTCTGCTTTCTCCAAATTTTTCATCGCTTAAATCAGGCAATTTTATCGTACCATAATATTTATTCCCTATAACGATTTTTGCAGTATCATGTCTGCCATTATTATGTATATCCTTCGTTGGAATTTTTTCTCGAATAGCAACATTAACTTCCTTTTCGGTAAATATTATAAATTTCCCCATTTACTTTAATATTTTTTCAAATTCACTTTTAAGTCTCATTGCATTACCTGAAGGGATGTAATCACTATTAAATAAATCCTGATATAGATTCTTCAAATCCTCCTTTAACTCTTCAATGGTTTCATTTAAATCATTACCTTTTGCATATAAATTCAAATCCTGAACAATAGACAGGTACTCATCATTCTCCCTTAGCACCTTAACTTTTAATGGCTGTGCTAAAGGAATTCCCTGAATAAAATTAATGAAATGATACATCTTATGAATACAAGCTTTTATCTTTTATGCAATTACATTGCACACTAGTTTTTAGAATTATTTCTGGCAGATTTGCCAATTAATCAATTATGCATGAATAACTTTTGTTAATTCATATTTGATATCAGGCTAAGTTTAACACAAAACTACAGTAAAAATGTTTCGCCAGATTAAATTGTAGCAACTACAGGTAAAATATAAAATCGTTCTAAATAATAATAAGCAATAGTATCCTATATTTTCAACTTGCAAATAAGATATCAAAAACACTAATTACGTTTTTGAAACATCTTAAAGAAGTAAAGATTAAGAAGAAATTGAGCATATCCGTAAACAGCGTCTTCAATGGGAATAGTAAGTAATCGTATATTTAAAAATTCTTCGGGATTATAATTGACTATTGCAGATTCCAGTCCTGTACCGGTTAACACCCCATTAACTGGAAAAAAACCAAGCATTAATACAGAAAACACCAGAGAAGCTTTTCCGATCCAATCTACCCGAGCTATAAAATGTAAAAAGACTAACGTTAATATTGTAATAATTGCAGTAACTAAAGTATAAATCTTATCTGTATATAATAAAGCAAACACGGCACATACAATCACGCTGATGAATACAATGATATTATTGTAAGGCCTGGCCCAGTCAAGGTTAAAAAATTTGTCGAGGCAGAAAAATGTAAAAATGCAAGAAAACGGAATACATATAAAAAACAACCATTCTTCGATTGGCAAACCGAAAATGCTAATACCAAGGGTATAGGCTTTATTAAACCACCAGACTCCTATTTTTGTGAAAAAGATATCCCATATTATAAATGGTATTGCAACCAAGATACCGGCCTTTAAAAAGGCAGAAAACTGTTTGTTGAACTGTATCCTTTTGTCAAATGAAAAAATAAAGCAAACAATTACGGTAAGCAAATTAATCAATAAATAAGTATACGGTTTCATTATTGTTTAGTATTAAAATACATTCTGAAATATTTTAAGGGAACCCATAAAAAACCGAAGCATTCTCCATCGTGCCTGCCCGTATGTTTGTGATGCTGTTTATGCGCTCTTCGGATAGCCAGAAAATATGGGTTTTGTGTTTTCTGCAATGTTTTTATTCGTTGGTGAATAAAAATATCATGCACCCAAAAATAAGCAATACCATATAAGGTAATACCTAAACCTATGAAAAACCGGTAATCAAAATTGTTTAAAGAACCCCAATATAATAAGGCAATGGCCGGTAATGCAAAGATTACAAAAAAGTAATCATTTTTTTCAAGCGGTCCTTTATTGGTGTGATCGTGATGATCCCGATGCAAGACCCATAAAAATCCATGCATCACATATTTATGGATAATCCAGGTTGCACCTTCCATTAGTATAAATGTTAAAATAACGATGCTAAAATTCATAGCGGTTTGAAAGATTAATTAGACAATTGTTCCTATGCATGGTAATGCCGGTTAAGTATATATTGCAGTTTTTCACAGATATGCAACTTGCTAAAACACCTAAAAATAAAGCATTAACAGATAATTCATTGTGTCTCTCATCGAAAAAGCGGTATTTACATATTTAATTATTACTCTTGTTTAAATCGGTAATCATTGTATTTCTTTTTTAACGACTGCAGCAATCATATTTTTTAGCGGTATTGAGGTTATCCTATTTTTGTTAGCATGAATAAATTGCAAATCTTGTTCTACTTCGTTGTTGTATCCTAAAAAGGAAGGACAGTTTTGCTGAATAGATAATCGGATAAAACGGATTTCAATATTATTAGGACTTTCTTTTACAGCATTTTCGATATCCTTTTTACCCTTATTAAAAGCATTAAGCTTAACTATCGGATTGATGGCATGACTGGCCCATATTGTTCTGAAAGCCCCCCTGTAAGCAAGATAAACACTATTTCCATTTTTAGTCTGTAATTGCGCTAACATGGCTTTACACAGCTTTTTATCCGATACTGCTTTGACATAATTCGCACGTATGGAATCCATATCCATATTAGGATCATTATGTGCTACTGTGATAAGACAGGTAAAAAACATTAGTAATACCGTTAATAACTTCATAGAACGGCTATTTTATATTGTACATAACTACTCATCGCAAGGGATAACTTTTGACTATTGGCAATACGAATCCGTTGGGACATTATTTTCTCAGCCGGAGTTTTCTTTATTTTAGTAAACAACGATAAGTAGTATTTGTAAGCTAAATATACTCCAAATCGGGAAGAAGCTGGCAGCATTTTTATCCCGATCAATGCTTCTTCAAACTCTGATGCAATTTCAGTTTCAATCTGATGTTTAATCTCTGGGTTAAAAAGATTCATTTGGATATTTGGGAAATAGGTACGTCCCAAAATCTGATAGTCGTCTTTTAGATCCCTTAAAAAGTTTACTTTCTGAAAAGCGGACCCCAATTTCATCGCATAGGGTTTTAGTTTTTCAAAGCAAGACTTGTCTCCATTCACAAATACCTGAAGACACATAAGTCCTACCACTTCTGCTGAGCCTAAAATATATTCCTGATAGCGCTCGGAATTATAATCTACCTGATGCAAGTCCATTTCCATACTATGCAGAAACTGTGCAATTAATGATTGGTCGATGTTATAATGGTTTACTGTTTCCTGAAATGACTGCAATATTGGGTTTAGTGAAATCCCTTCCCGGAACGCCATGTAGGTTTCATTTCGAAAACGCTCCAGTAATGCGGCTTTGTCATAATCGTGGAAACTGTCAACGATCTCATCAGCCAGTCGTACATAGCCATAAATAGCATATATAGCAGGTCTGATTCCGGGCTTTAAAGCCAAAATGCCTAGAGAGAAGCTTGTACTGTATTTTTCTGTCACAATTTTGCTAACCTTATAGGATACTTCGTCAAATAGCTTTTTCATACCTGGATATTTTGAGTTTGTTTACTTCTTTTGCAACTATATTGCCTGATATAATAGAGGGTGGAACTCCCGGTCCGGGTACTGTTAGCTGACCGGTGTAAAACAGATTGTTTACGTGCTTGTTTTTAATAGATGGTTTTAGTACCGCCGTTTGATTTAGCGTATTGGCTAATCCGTAGGCATTACCGCCATAAGCATTGTAATCGTTTATAAAATCGCTGACACAATAACTTTTTTTATAATCTAATTTTGACTTCAGGTTCATCGTTCCGGTATGTTTTTCGATACGTTCCAACATTTCGTATAAATACTTCTCCCGAATTGATTCCGCATCGGAAAGCCCAGTGGCAAGGGGTATTAATAAAAAAAGGTTTTCACACCCTTCCGGGGCGACCGATGGATCGGTTTTTGACGGACAACAGGCATAGAATAATGGTTTTTCCGGCCATTTTTTGGTGTTGTAAATGGTGGCAACATGTTCGTCCAGATCGTTTTCGAAAAATAAGGTATGATGTTTTAAATTGGGAATCCGTTCGTTAAAACCCAAATAATAAATCAGACAGGAAGGAGCAAAAGTACGGCTAGCCCAGTATTTTTCATCATAATTACGCATGTTGGGTTCCAGTAATGTCTCTGTATGGTGATAATCACAAGATGCTATTATCGAATCAAATGCCAGGAATTCTCCGTTAACAATTAATCCTTTGGCCTGACCTTGTTCAACAATAATCTGATCAATATTTTGATTGAAATGAAAATAGGCGCCTTGTTCTGCTGCTACTTTTTGCATGGCAAGAACCAATTGATAGAAACCGCCCATCGGATACCAGGTTCCCAGAGCATAGCCTCCATAATTCATCAGGCTATACAAGGCCGGAATTTTGGTTGGCGAGGCCCCGAGAAATATAACAGGGAACTCCATAAGCGCTCTTAATTTATGATTGGAAAAATATTTCCCCACATAACTTCTAAAATTGGTGAGCAGATTTAGTTTTAAAGTACTACCAGCAATCTTTGGAGATAAGAATTCCAGCCAACTGTGACAGGGCTTATTTACAAATTCTTTCATTCCGATATCATATTTATATTTAGCAGATTTCATAAAAAGATCCAACTTCTCACCTGCTCCCTTTTCAATATCTTCAAATAAAACTTTAAGATCATCATAGGATTCCGGAACTGTAATCTTACCATCTTGGAAGATTATTTCAAACTGTGGGTTTAGGGCAACAAGATTGTAAAAGTCTGTAGCATGATAACCGAAATTGTTAAAGAACGATTCAATAATATCAGGCATCCAATACCAGCTTGGCCCCATATCAAAGGTATAACCATTATCTGTTTGAAACTGCCTGGCTCTTCCACCGGGTTGATCCTGTTTTTCAAAAACGTGAACCTCGTTACCTGCCTGAGCACAGTACGAAGCAGCAGATAAACCAGAAATACCTGAACCAATTATTGCGATTTTCTTTTTCATATACTTGTCTTTTTAGTGAATAAAAAGTCATCATTCACTTTTTGCAAAAGCTCATGACTGTCTATATGTTGGGAAAAAATTGGGTGGTGAAAATCATCCAGTTTATTTAATAACCTTATCAGCTGCATTTTTTCAGGATAAGACAAATCACCTGAAACAATTTGAGTTGCTAGGCGTATTTTTCCCATTTGTTCGCTTAATGATTCCAAACCTCTGGGAGTGATCTTAATTACTTTACTTCTCCTGTCCGTTTCTGAATCACTCTGTATTACCCAGCCATTTTTGATCAAACGGTTAATGATTTGCATCCCTGTTGGTTTATCCTGTATATTTTTTTTAACAAGCTCCATCTTTGTCATTGCACCAAAAGCTTTTAAATTAATTAGATAAACGAAATCTTCTTGTGTCGAAAACTCAGAACCGTGAATAGCAGATTTAGAGTAGGCTTTAGCATATCGATTCATGTGTACCAATAAAGTACTGATTACACTCTCTGGACTTCTGCCATCTATTTTACCCTCCCAATCAGGTTCTTTTAAATCAGAGTTCGTCTCCTTTTCATTATCAGAAACCCATTTTTTAAAGTCTTTTATATCTTTTGGATAACCATCACTGTTATTGTCCCTTTCAAATTTCTCTACAAGTTGAATAACGTCCTTAATAAGTTGATAGTTCATAAATCATTTTTTAGTATGTAAATATACTATTTTTTAAAATAAAAGAATTATTAAATACTAAAAAGGACACATTTACAATGCTTATAAAGTTTTATTTTAGAAGAGAAAGGCAAACTTTAAATACATTTTACCATAAACCTGACTATCGGAATCTATTACCAATTAGCAAACTGAGTTACTCGATAATCATTTAACTATTTGATGAGTGCTTCATGTAAATATCATCTAAAATAAATAAAGAAAGTACCTGACCATTTAGCGGATAGGAAATGTATGTATGCATTGATAATTGAAATAAAATTTAAATTTATAAAAGCAATAAAGAGCAGAATATTTAATTTACTATCAATCAATCATTTGTCATCATTTGACTATATAGGTTCGAGAGAATTTAAATCATAAAAAAAACCGCAGTAAATCAATGATTTACTGCGGTTTATACCATTAAGCAGAGAGGAAGGGATTCGAACCCTCGATACTCTTTTGGAGTATACACACTTTCCAGGCGTGCGCCTTCGACCACTCGGCCACCTCTCTAATTTCAGATTGCGAATTAACGACTTTTATTTTGTTTTATCAATGCTTTTTACAAAAATATTATGTCATTTCTCCACGTATTGATGTTTCGTATATAGTTTTAAAAACTGCAGGGGAAACTTTTTGCCCCAAAAGGTACATCAGCTTAGCAATTGCAGCCTCTGTCGTGATATCCCGGCCCGAAATAACGCCTATTTTTTTTAGCTCTAATCCGGTTTCATATTTGTCCATATTCACACTTCCTCCGGAACATTGTGTCACATTAACAATGTGCAGTCCGTTTTTTACGGCTTTTTCCAGTATTGCAATAAACCATTCCTCCGTTGGCGCATTACCGGAACCGTATGTTTCCAGTATAACTCCTTTCAGATTCGGAATATTCAAAACGGCATGTAAAACACTTTCATTGATTCCCGGAAACATTTTAACAATCACCACATGATCGTCAAAATCCTTGTTTACTTTCAGTTTTTTGTTTCCGTTTCTCTTTAACAGCAGTTCCTCACTCACTTTTAAATGCACACCCGATTCCGCAATAGCAGGATAATTGGGCGATGTAAAAGCATTAAAGTGTTCCGCGCTTATTTTAGTCGTCCGGTTGCCCCGGTACAGCTTGTATTCAAAATACAGGCATACTTCCGTTATAAGCGGTTTATTTTTATTTTGAAGTGTCGCAATTTGTATGGCCGTAATCAGGTTTTCCTTAGCATCGGTCCTTAAATCACCTATTGGCAGCTGGGAACCTGTAAACACGACCGGTTTGCTCAGATTTTCGAGCATAAAGCTCAAGGCAGAAGCAGAATATGACATGGTATCCGAACCGTGCAATACCACAAATCCGTCAAACCTGTCATAATTGTTTTCAATGGCATTCGCCATCGCCACCCATTTTTTCGGATTCATATTCGAAGAATCGATGGGCTCTTTAAAAGAAAATGTTTCGATATCACAATCCAGCAGTTTCAGTTCCGGAATACGAAGCAGTAATTCATCAAAATTAAATGCTTTCAATACTCCTGTTTCGGAATCTTTCACCATACCAATTGTTCCACCGGTGTATATTAACAGAATGTTGGGTCTGTTAGACATTTTCGTATTTCATTTTATTGATTACCGGATTGGCATACATGGCCAGGAATCCGTCGCGCAGCGTTTTTACTTCTCCGCCCAGTTTCATTTCCAGTCGTCTTTCAAAAAGCTGTTTTTCTTTCTGCGTATAACGTTCCGAAAAACGATCGGTTTTATGCAGTAAATCGTATGCGATATAATTGGTCGGCCACAGGCGGTAAGTTGAAAGTATCGAATCGTCTATAACCTGCGCCAAAGCCTGAATCTGCTTATTGGAATTATCAAACTCCGCTCCAATCTTATCCAGTTCTTTATCCAGCACATCGCCCACATGAATGTGTATTCTTTTCTTTTGCCCGATAATACCGCTGATCAGCGTAATAAAATCTTCATTCTTCTCCTTGATATACACTTCATCATTTGCTTCAGCCATCAGTTGCGGCATTTTCAAAGCATCTGTAGGATCGTATTCGTATGAAATTGAAACCGGAACGATTTTTATTTTTTTAAAGAATTCGATAACGTTCTTTCCTTCGCAGGCCATCGCCAGCATTTTCAGCACACCCGGATTGGTGGCGTCATTACCGTCTTTTGTTCTTCCTTCTCTTTGTGCAATCCAGACAGACCGGTTTTCTTTTGTCAGTAAATGATACATGAATTCCGACATCAGTTTTGAACTTTGCAGCAATTCTCTTGGCGGCAATCCTCTTTGTACCAAAAAGTTTCGGTTGAGTTTTGACAAGGTCAGCAAAAACGATTTCTGCACTAAATTATCACCAATAGCAGAAGCCGTCATAATCTGCCCATGGTCAAACAGGCTGACATTTAAAAGGGAAGTATCTAAAATGATATCGCGATGGTTCGATATAAAAAGGTAAGCCGTATTCGGTTCCAGTTTTTCAAATCCGGAAGCCGTTAACCCGTCTGAACTTTTTTCCAGAACTCTTTGAACTGACTGATAAATAAAATTCACCTGAAAATCTCTGATGGAGTGCGTTCTTTCCAATTGTTCCATCCATACCGCATCATCTGTATCGGGAAACGTAAAGCTCATCAGGGCCTTCATCATGGGGTGATGCATGATGCTTTTTAGAGCTTCATTTACTTCAGAATCATAAAACTGGCGTATATGATCAAATTTTGACATTAGTTATTTTATTTAGCAATCCACAAATGAACGAAAATTTTATTAATTGAACGGAATTTCTTTGTTAAATACCAAAAATTGCTTTAGAATTTTCCGTTGTTATCCGGGCAACTTCTTCTACAGGGAGCTCATAAATTAGCGCAAGCTTTTCGGCTACTAATTTCGTATAACTGCTTTCATTTCTTTTCCCCCTGTAAGGAACCGGAGCCAGATATGGAGAATCTGTTTCCAGTACAATATGTTTGATATCAATCTGATTTAAAAACTGGTCGATTTTTCCGTTTTTAAAAGTCACCACGCCTCCTATTCCCAGCTTCATATTATAGGATATTGCCTGTAATGCCTGTTCGTAGGTTCCGCTGAAGCAATGGAAAATCCCGAATAAATCGGCTGATTTTTCCGTTTCCAGCACTTCAAAAATCTCATCAAAGGCTTCTCTGCAATGAATGTTAATAGGCAATTTATATTGTTTCGCCAATTGTATCTGCCGGCGGAACGCTGTTTGCTGAATCGCCAAAGTTGTTTTATCCCAGTACAGGTCAATCCCGATTTCTCCGATAGCCAGAAATTTTCGCTTTTTAAGCTCCGCTTCAACATGTGCCAGCTCCTGTTCGTAATTTTCTTTTACATAACACGGATGAAGTCCCATCATCAAATAAATATTTTCCGGAAATTCTTTTTCCAGGTCGTACATTTTCTGAGTATACTCAGAATCTATGGACGGTACAAAAAAACGTGTAACACCGGCAGCAATTGCCCGGGTTATCATTTCGGTTCTGTCCTGGTCAAATTCTTCCGAATATAAATGGGTATGCGTATCTGTTAAAGTCATTATAATCTTTTCTTTTAAAAGTGCAAAGGTACAAAGTTGTTCGTTTTTTAAACTATTTTTGAGTTATGGAAAACTTGCATGAGATCTTAAAAAATAAAGGTTATCTTAAAATTCCTTTTAAAGTATCAAAAACACAGCATTTACTGATAAAAGCCAAAATCAACGGCGTTCCCGGCAGTTTTATTTTAGACACCGGAGCATCCAATAGCTGTATTGGCTTTGAAAGCATCGACCGTTTTAAACTGGCCGCACAGGATTCGCCCACCATGGCTGCCGGAGCCGGCGCCACCGGAATGCAGACTAAAATGGCAACGGATAACCTGCTGCAGCTTTCCCGATGGAAAACCAGTGATTTTGCACTGGTTATTTTTGACATGAGCCATGTCAATCTGGCCTTACAACAATACAAAGCAAAACCGGTACACGGAATAATCGGGGCAGATATACTACTAAAAGGCAAAGGAATCATTGACTACTACAACCATTATTTATATTTAAAAAAATAATCCTCGCTATTTGTGCATTTTTCATTAGCTTTGAGACTCAAATCACTGAAAGCCAAAGCACATGAAAAAAAACTACTTTATCACATCACTACTTATCCTACTGATCTCTTTCGCTTCGTTTGGACAGGCTTGTAACGTTCCGGCAAATATTGCCGTGACCAATGTTACAGCGACTACCGCCAACATTAGCTGGACATCTTCCAACAATGAAACGCAGTGGGAAGTTATTATTTTGCCACTTGGTACTCCTGCACCACAACCTGGCACTCCCGGAATAGTATCGGTAACCAGTCCTTATACCGTTACGATGCTATCACCTTGTACTTCCTATGATGTATATGTGAGAGCCATTTGCACTCCAACAACAAACAGCAACTGGTCTGCTCCGGTAAATTTTAACACCATAATGTCTTTACCTGCCAATGGCCTGCCTAATTTATTAATATGCGGCATGAATAATAGCGGTTTTGCCCTTTTTAATTTAACGGCACAAACCCCGGTTGTATTAGACGGCTTAAATCCGGCTACACATACTGTAGACTACTATACAACCATGCAGGATGCTAGTAACAGCGCCAATCCGATAGCCACACCTCAAAGCTACACCAACACAACTCCTTTTTCACAAGTAATTTTTGTACGGGTTAGCGATACCGCAACCGGCTGTCATCGCGTTATTAGCTTTAACCTGACCGTTAATGCTTCACCTGTTGTAAGTTTGCCAGGATCAGGTTTCATTTGTTTTGATGCCAATACCAGTACAACAACGCCTTATACCATTTCAACCGGTCTGTCCGGCACCCTGCATTCTTTTGTATGGTCCCTGAACGGCACACCTATTTCCGGTGCCACCGGCGCAACTTTTAATGCTACACAAGAAGGTGTATACAGTGTAACAGCCACCGATATTGTTAATGGATGTACCTCAATGCCTTCCGAAATTGTACTTAGCTTAACAAATGCTCCTACCGCTACTGCTGCGATTACCAACCAAACGGTAACCATAAATGTTAGCGGCCAGGGTGATTTCCAATTTCAGATTGATAATGAGCCGGCACAAAACAGTAACATCTTTACCAATGTTGCTTTAGGAACGCATTCCATAGCCATTATCCCTTCGCATTCCAGCTGTGGCCCACTATATTTAACCGTGACCGTGACCACACCATCGGCTCCATTAGGACAACCGACACAGACATTCACACCGGGACAGACATTAGCCCATCTTACCGTTAACGGGCAAAACATCCAATGGTATGCAAATCCGGCTGCTCACGGGTTAACAACCGAGCCTACATTACCGCTATCAACCGTTTTAGTAAACAATACTACCTATTATGCTTCACAAACCATTAACGGTATTGAAAGCCCGGACCGCTTAGCGATAACAGTCTCCACTGCTTTAAACAGCGAAGATTTCACCTTTAAAAAACTGGCTTACTATCCGAATCCGGTAGCCAATACGTTAACTGTTTCAAACCAGGAGAATTTCAGTAACATTACTGTTACCAATTTACTGGGCCAGCTTATTGTAAATAAATCCCTGAATACAAACCAATATGAAATGGATTTTTCCAGCCTGTCAAAAGGTATTTACCTTATAAAAGTAAAAGCCGCTAATCAGGAAAAAACGTTTAAGATCGTCAAGAATTAACAACGATAAATTCTCCAAAACACATGACCAGTCAGGATTTCCTGGCTGGTTTTTTTTATAGATAACGTTTAAGGTCTGCCCCATTTAACCCGAAAACAACAGGTCCGGATTTTATCAATAAAATGATCCCGCAGCAGCAAACCGGATTCTAACGTAAAAATCCTCTTTGCCCTTTGCTTTTTGCTTTTTGCTCTTTACTCCACCCATCCCCTAAAAAACAACTTTCTTGAAAAAGAATTAAAAAACAGTTTTTAATAATTTATTTGTGTTAAATATTTTTATTAATCCAAAAATATTGTTAAAATTTGTAAAACTTTAACACTAACTTATGCGTAACTAACCCTCATGTTTAACTCAATTTAATGACACTATGTAAAAAGAACTAAAAATCTAACCCAATCTTAACTAACTAAAAAATGAAACTGATTATTGAACAACTAAAAAAAGGCATTCAAACCCATCCTTCCGTTCTTAACAGTACCTTGTCGAGTGTAAAAACATGGAAAAGAGCCCAATACCTTATATTGGCTGAAATTATTGCACACAAACTATCCAAATCGGAACACCTGCAGGGTGTCAAAAAAAATGAATTAGGAACAACTATTTCCAGCACGACCTTACAGCGGATTTTCACCAATGATTATTCCAACAAGGAAAACACCGACTTACGCTTTTTAAAAACCTTAGACAAACTCGCTATTTTTATCGGGTTTCCCTCTCTGAACAGTTTTATTCTAAACCAATCCTGCGAGAACAATGCTGCTATAGCTGAGGAACACAGAACCAAAGATGTGCTCAGCAGTTATTTTGAAAACCTGATTTATCAGTTTTGCCAGGACGAATTTAACTGTCTTTTAAAACTCCCGCAGGTCGATTTAAGTGGTCTTTCCGATTCCATCTTTGAAGATGGCCCCTTAACAAAACGCGTCACGGATTTATTAGAAAAGTACTCCAAACTGGACTTACAGCTGAACAACGAAAACAACCGTTCTAATTTTGAAATTTATGATTTCCGGATCACCAGTATTGACGACACCCTTGTTGTTATTTCTGCAAAAGAATTCTGGAACCTCGAATGGAGAAACCACCAGGGAGAGATTGTCAACGTTTACAATAAAATTAACCGTCAGACCTATTTTATAAAAAAACGGGGAGATAGCTGGCGCATTTGGGACAACTATAATCCGGACTACAACAACCTTAATACAGAAGTCTCACAGGACATGATGAAAAAAATGGAAGTCTAATAAAAAACCCCGTAAAAATGTACGGGGTTTTTAAATATTACAACTGGCCTTTCTTAAAGACCATATAGGCAATGATTGTACTGATAAGCATCAAAACACCACCTAAAACAAATGGTGCTCCCGCAAACTGGAACGGCGCTTCATCATGTGTAAAATAATAGAACGTATTGGTCATTAACGGCGGGCCCACAATCGCGGTTGCACTCGTTAAACTCGTTAAGGTTCCCTGTAATTCTCCCTGTTCTGTAGCCGGAACATGGCTCGTTATAACCGATTGTAAAGCCGGTCCTGCGATACCGCCCAAACAATACGGAACCAGGAACAGGAACATCATCCAGCCTTCAAAAGCAAAGGCAAACAAAAACATCCCCAAGGTATACAAGACCATTCCGAAATAAATACTCTTTTCGTTTCCTAATTTCGGATTGATCCAGCGAATCAGTCCGCCCTGAACAATACCAACCAGCAAACCAATCACACCTAAAGAAATACCAACCATTCGTTCATCCCAGTCAAACCGGTACATGGTAAAGAAGCTCCAGTTACTGTGTACGGCATGGGCAGCGACATACAGGATCACCATCGAAACGATAAGTCCCAGTAAAGCCGGATATTTTTTCAGGTTCATAATCGCCCCGATCGGATTAGCCCGTTTCCAGTCGAATTCCCTGCGGTTTTCTTTCGATAAGGATTCCGGCAATACAAACAGTCCGTACAGGAAGTTAACGGCACATAAAACCGCTGCGGCATAAAACGGGATGCGGGAACCGTATTGCCCCAAAACACCACCGATAACCGGCCCGATAATAAATCCCAATCCGAACGCGGCACCAATCATTCCAAAGTTTTTTGCCCTGTCTTCACTGGTACTGATATCGGCTATATAGGCTGAAGCTGTCGTAATACTGGCTCCGGTTACACCGGCTAAAATACGCCCGATAAACAGCCAGGTAATGGTGGGCGCAAAGGACAGCAAAAGGTAATCCAGTGCAAACCCCAGAAGCGACAACAGGATAATTGGCCGTCTTCCGTATTTATCACTGAGGTTTCCAATGAGCGGCGCAAAAATAAACTGGGTTATGGCATACGAAAAAGTCAGCCAGCCTCCATATTTGGAAGCCACACTGATATCGCCGTGAATAAGCTCCTCTATCAGCTTTGGGATAACCGGAATTATAATTCCCCATCCCGTAATGTCGATAAGCATGGTAATAAAAATAAAACCAATAGCGGCCGACTTTTTATTTTGTTTCATTAATTTTTTCTTAATAATTACAGCACAAAAATAATTTTTTTTGACTGCGTTTGTTAATTTTCTTTTTAAAGTTGGTACAAAAATCACATCCGGGATGCCGCGGCGTCCTGGCTTACAAGGCATAAAAAAACCACGCTAAAAGCGTGGTTTTTTTATTGTGTCTATCTTAGATTAAAGCTCTAAAGCTTTTTTAGGATTATTATCCATTAAGATTTCCATTGGGTTTTCCAACGCTTCTTTTACAGCCACTAAGAATCCTACAGACTCACGACCGTCAATAATTCTATGATCATAAGATAATGCTACAAACATAACCGGAGCGATAACAATCTGACCGTTTTTAACGATCGCACGCTCTACTACATTGTGCATTCCTAAAATACCGGATTGCGGAGGGTTGATGATTGGTGTAGACAACATACTTCCGAAAACACCACCATTAGAAATAGTAAATGTTCCGCCAGTCATTTCATCAACTGTAATTTGTCCGTCACGTGCTCTGATAGCCAAACGTTTGATTTCTGCTTCAACACCACGGAACGTTAATAATTCTGCGCTGCGAACAACCGGTACCATTAATCCTTTAGGACCGGAAACCGCTACAGAAATATCACAGAAATCGTATGAAATTTTCTCCTGACCGTCAATCATTGAATTTACATCAGGATATAATTGTAATGCTCTTGTAACTGCTTTTGTAAAGAAAGACATAAAGCCCAAACCTAAACCGTGTTTTGCTTTAAAAGCTTCTTTATATTCTTCGCGTAAAGCATAGATAGCGCTCATGTCAACCTCATTGAATGTAGTTAACATTGCGGTCTCATTTTTAGCAGAAACCAAACGCTCTGCCACTTTACGACGCAACATGGATAATTTTGTTCTTTCAGAACCTCTGGATCCACCTGTAGGCGTTCCCATAGACGGTACTGCATTTACAGCATCATCTTTAGTAATTCTTCCACCTTTTCCAGTACCAACAATTTCTGTAGGCTGAATGTTTTTCTCGTCTAAGATTTTTCTTGCTGCCGGTGAAGGAGTTCCTGTAGCATACGTAGTTGCTGCCGGAGCCGGAGCTGCTTTTGGAGCTTCCGCTTTTGGAGCCTCAGCTGCTTTTTCTTCTTTTACCGGTGCTGCTGCGCCACCTTCCGGTTTTGCTGCTCCCGTATCGATTAAACAAACTACCTGACCAACTGCAACTGCATCACCTTCTTCCGCCTTAAGGGTAATAATACCACTTGCTTCCGCTGGTAACTCTAAGGTTGCTTTATCCGAATCAACCTCTGCAATAGCCTGATCTTTTTCTACATAATCTCCGTCTTTTACCAACCACGTTGCGATTTCAACTTCTGTGATCGATTCCCCCGGTGAAGGGACTTTCATTTCTAAAATCATCGGTATATAATTTTATAAGGTGTTGTTATTTTTATATGAGTATCAAAAATACGTATTAATTGAATAAATTCTTGTCAAAAACCATTGCAATTGCATTTGCATGACGTTTTTTAGAACGGGTATAACTTCCGGCTGCCGGTGCACTATACGCTTTTGGCGATGCCAAACGGAATTTAACTTCTTCAAAATTCATCAGCATATAACCGTAAGCACCCATGTTTTTAGGTTCTTCCTGAGCCCAAACATAATCGTCAGCATTCGGGTATTTTGCAATAACCGCTTTGATTTGCGCTACCGGTAACGGGAACAACTGTTCTATTCTTACAAGAGCCACATCTGTTCTGCCCTGCGCTTCTCTTTCTGCCAATAAATCATAGTAGAATTTACCGGTACAGAATACCAATGATTTTACGTCATTAGGATTTACCGAAGCATCGTCAATAACCTCCTGGAAGCTTCCGTTTGCAAATTCTTCAATAGAAGATACCGCTAACGGGTGACGCAGTAAACTTTTTGGTGTGAATACAATTAATGGTTTTCTGAATTTTGTGATCATCTGTCTTCGCAACAGGTGGAAGAAGTTTGCCGGCGTTGTACAGTCGGCCACATACATATTGTGTTTGGCACACAATTGTAAATAACGTTCCATACGTGCCGAAGAGTGCTCCGCTCCCTGGTTTTCATAACCGTGAGGCAATAACATTACCAAACCGTTCTGATTGTTCCATTTGTCCTCTGCTGCCGAAATGTACTGGTCAATCATGATCTGCGCTCCGTTAGAGAAATCCCCGAACTGTGCTTCCCAGATTGTCAGTGTGTTCGGACTTGCCAATGCATATCCGTAATCAAAACCTACCACGCCATATTCCGATAACAAAGAGTTATAGATATAGAATTTTCCTTTTTGATCTTTTAACTGGTTTAACAATACTACTTCTTCTTCCGAATCTTCCACTTTCACTACCGCATGACGGTGTGAGAACGTACCTCTTTCTACATCCTGTCCGGAAATACGAACATCATATCCTTCTGTCAGTAACGATCCGTAAGCCAGCATTTCTCCCATAGCCCAATCCAGCTTGTCCGTTTCGAAAAACATCGTTTTTCTGTCGTTAATCAGCTTCTGGATTTTGCTGATGAATTTTTTATCTGCCGGAAGTTCCGTTACTACTTTAGCAACATCCGTTAGCACCGATTTATCAACTTTCGTATCAAATTGCTGCAACATTCCTTCGTCACTAACCTGCTCGAATCCTTTCCATTCATCCTGCATGAAAGGGGTAATCACCGTAAGGTCTTTTTTACGGGAAGCTTCTAAATTTTCCTCTAAGCCTGCTTTGTATTCTGCCTCCAATCCGGATACATAATTGCCGTCAATTACGTTTTCCGATTTCAGTTTTTCAGCATAAATATCTCTTGCATTTTTATGCTTGGAAATTATTTTATATAACTGTGGCTGTGTAAAACGAGGCTCATCACCTTCGTTGTGCCCATATTTTCTATATCCTAATAAATCGATAAAAACATCCGATCCGAATTCCATACGGTAATCCAATGCAAACAACATGGCATGCACTACAGCCTCGGCATCATCTGCATTTACGTGTAATACCGGCGATAAGGTTACCTTAGCGATATCGGTACAATAGGTAGACGAACGGGCGTCTAAATAGTTTGTTGTAAATCCAACCTGGTTGTTGATCACCAAATGGATCGTTCCGTTTGTTTTGTAACCATCCAGATTAGCCATCTGAACAATTTCATAAACAATACCCTGTCCGGCAACAGCTGCATCACCGTGAACGGCGATTGGCAATACTTTAGAGGTATTGTCCGGGAAATAACGGTCTTGTTTTGCTCTTGCGATTCCTTCAATCACAGCACCAACAGTCTCTAAGTGAGATGGATTTGGCGCTAAGTTGATATTAATATTTTTACCGGTCTGTGTGGTACGGGTTGCGGTTAAACCAAGGTGGTATTTAACGTCACCGTCAAACAAAGCGTCATCATCATAGTCTTTTCCGTCAAATTCTGAGAAAATGTCCTGAGTCGCTTTTCCAAAAACATTAGCCAATACATTCAAACGTCCTCTGTGTGCCATTCCCATTACGAACTGCTCAACTCCTTTTTCGGCTGCCGTTTCAATCAATGCATCCAAAGCCGGAATTGCCGATTCACATCCTTCTAACGAGAAACGTTTTTGCCCTACATATTTTGTATGAAGGAAGTTTTCAAAAGAAACCGCTTCATTCAGTTTTTTAAGGATACGTTTTTTCTGGTCTGCATTAAAATCAGGAAGGTTATCATTGATATCCAAACGCTTCTGAATCCACTCAATCACTTTAGGATCTCTGATGTACATATACTCTACTCCAATCGATTCGCAGTATACTTTATTAAGATGATTCAGAATTTCCTGAAGCGAGCACGGATTTAAGTTTACTACTCTCGCAGCATCAAAAACCGTATTCAAATCGGCAGAAGTCAACCCGAAGTTTTCAATCGCTAAAGAAGGACTGAAAATTCTTCGGTCACGAACTGGGTTCGTTTTGGTAAATAAATGTCCTCTTGTTCTGTAACCTTCTATTAATTTCAGAACGTTAAATTCTTTTTGTAGTTTATCGGAAACCGCAGAACAGTCTGTCTGACCACCAGCCATTGCTGTTAATTGTTCTACCGGACCTTCGTTATATTCGCTTGCGAAGTCAAACCCCTGGAAGAAACTCCTCCAGCTTGGTTCAATGCTATCAGGATTTTGTAAATATTGATCGTATAAGTCTGCAAAAAATGCAGTGTGTGCCGCGTTTAAAAAGGAAAACCTATCCATAACTTTGTCTAAAGACCTTTTTTGTTAGAAAATTTTTCGCAAAAGTACGATAATTGTAATAATCTTTCAATGTTTTTCATACTTTTATATCATAAAATATTCCTAAAAATGATTATGAAATCAAGCATCCGTAGTTTTTTAACAATCTTTTTGAGTTGTGTATTTTTTTTAATGACGAGTTCTTCAATAAAAGCGCAAGAACGCTTGCAAATCACTCAAAAAAATGAATTTTGGAGCAGCGTACGCTTTGGTGGCGGCTTAGGACTTAATTTCGGGAATAATTTCACCAATGTCATGGTTGCTCCAAGTGCAATTTATGACGTAAACCCTTACTTTTCAATAGGTCTTGGCTTACAGGGCAGCTATGTTAAGCAGAAAAATTTCTATGATTCCTACATTTACGGAGCCAGTATTATAGGGCTTTTTAACCCGATTCCCGAAGTACAGTTATCGGCTGAAATTGAACAACTTCGCGTTAACAATACCTACACACAGTTTACACCGGAAATTGAAGATAATTTCTGGAATACAGCTTTATTTTTGGGTGCGGGATATAACTTTAACGGGGTAACTGTCGGGGTGCGTTATAATGTTTTATTCAAAGAAAGAGACAATGTGTACCACGATGCTTTTATGCCTTTTGTTAGAATTTATTTCTAAACCATACCTTTTGCCATTCCCGCTTTAAAATCAAAAAAGCAACCTGTTCCGATAGGTCAACCAGGTCGGAACCGTCTAATTTTTTAATCTGGTCTTCCGGTACGTCAATGATGTACAGCAGGTTTAAATATTCGGCAAATTTAAACTGAATCAGGCGGTATATTTTTTCATGCAGCTGCAGCTTTAAATCGATCGGCGTTATAGCCACCGGAAAGTCCACACTTTCATTAGCAAGCGTAAAATCCTTATTGATCTGTTCGATCAGTTTCAGATACAAATCTTCCTTTTGCGCTTCCGAGAGCAATAAATCGGTATTTTGTGGTGCTACAAACATGGTATTGGGTTTTATATAAAAGCTATACCTTTCTTTTCATCAGGTTCTCGCCAAAAGTTTTCAGCTCTTCTTTTTTATCCGCTTCAATATTCATTTTATCCAGCGTTTCAAAAGCTTTCAGCGTATACTCTTCAATCGCTTTCTGAGTCGCCTGGCTCGCGCCGGTTTCTTCGAATATTCTTTTTACGGAATCAATTTTCTCTTTATTATCCGTTGGCTGAATCGAGAACAGATGCAGTAACTGGGCTTTGGCTTCCGGATTAGCAAACGCTAACGCTTTCAGATACAAATAAGTTTTCTTATTTTCAATGATGTCACCACCAACCTGTTTTCCAAAAGTCAGCGGATCGCCAAAAGCATCCAGATAATCATCCTGAAGCTGGAAGGCTATTCCCAAATTCAGTCCGAAATCATAAATCAAATCGGCATTCTCCGTTGTGGTTTCGGCTACAATTGCCCCCATTTTCATGGCAGCCCCAACCAGAACCGCGGTTTTATACTCGATCATTTTCAGGTACTGCGGAATGGTTACATCGTCACGCTGTTCAAAATCCACATCCCATTGCTGTCCTTCACAAACTTCCAGCGCTGTTTTACTAAACAGTTTTGCCAAAGCTAAAAAGATCGCAGGTTCATAATTCTCAAAATACTGGTAGGCCAATATCAGCATCGCATCACCCGACAGGATTCCGGTATTCACATCCCATTTTTCATGAACCGTTTCATTCCCGCGGCGCAAAGGCGCATCATCCATAATATCGTCATGAATCAGCGAAAAGTTATGAAACAACTCAACCGCTGTGGCTGCAGCAACTGCTTTTTCAGCATCGGCGTTAAAAACTTCTGCCGCCATTAATGTCAGAACCGGACGCATCCGTTTTCCTCCTAAGGACAAAATATAAGCAATGGGATCGTATAAATTTTTAGGTTCTTTCTCTAAAGAAATTGTAGAAAAGTATTCCGAAATAAGCGTCTGATAATAACTTACTGAATGCATGGATGATATTTTCGGCTAAAATAGTTCAAATATCAGCGCAATCAAAGCCAAAAAAAATGTTAAATAATCGTAAAAACTTTGGAAACTTTTTTAGTATTAAAAGTTTCCGTTATACATTTGCCGAAATTTTTTAAGAATGAAAAACGAAATTTTAGAGAAATCATCCGACATGTTTTTACGACTGGGCTTCAAAAGTGTTACGATGGATGACATAGCTGCTGAGATGGGGATTTCAAAAAAAACCATTTACGAACATTATGCCACCAAGCTGGAATTAGTAAAAGCGGCTACTTTTTTCCTGTATGAGAAAATCTCATCGGGAATAGACCATATCTGTTCGCTGGAAAAAAACCCTATTGAAGAGCTGTTTGATATTAAAGAGTATGTTCAGAATAATTTAAAAGACCCGAATTCGTCTCCAATTTTCCAATTGCAGAAATACTATCCGAAAATACACGCCTGTTTAAAAACCATGCAGTTTGAAAAAATGGACCACTGTGTTATTGACAATCTGAATCGCGGAAAAAAAGCCGGTTTGTTCCGACCTGAGATCGATGAAGAATTTATCGGGCGCATCTATTATGCCAGTGCGATGAGCATTATGGATTTTGAATTGTTCCCGGAAGAAATGTACACCCGCAATGAACTTGATGAAAAATTGCTGGAATACCATGTGAGAGGCATTGCCACTCCAAAAGGAATTGAAACATTAGAAAAATTACTTAAATAATTAATAACCACTATATGAGAACAGGAATAACAATTGCGTTATTATTTTTTGCCATAATCACTCAGGCACAAGTTCAGCGTCTGACCCTGAAAGACGCTCTTAAATATGCATTGGAAAACAAATCTGATGCAAAAAAAGCGAAACTGGATGTCGAAAACAGTAGTCATCAGATTGCAGAGGTACGTTCAAGAGCGCTTCCGCAGATAAGCCTGAACGGTAATGTAACCTATAACCCTATATTACAGTTAAACGCATTACCGGGTGACTTTTTCGGACAGCCGGGTTCGACCATTTTAGCGCCTTTAGGACAAAAATGGAATTCCGTAGCCGGAGCAACCTTAACCCAGAATCTTTTTGATTATTCTATTTTCACCGGTTTAAAAGCGGCGAAATCCACAAGAGAATTCTACCAGGTTAATGCACAGTTAACGGAAGAACAGGTAATCGAAAAAGTAGCGAATGCCTACTACCAGGTTTTTGTTCAGAAACAAAAACTGATTACGATTGACAGTACTCTGGACAACACCACCAAAGTGCGAAACATCATCAGTGGTCAGTTTAAAAACGGTCTGGCGAAAAAAATCGATTTAGACAGGGTAAATGTAAAAATCATCAACCTGAATTCAACCAGACAACAATTGGTTAACGGTGTTCAGATGCAGGAGAATTCATTGAAATTCTTAATCGGTTTACCGGCAGCTACCCCAATTGAAATCGTAAAAGAGGACATTCAGGTAAAACCTTTTATGAAAGAAACACCAACGGTAAGCAACAGAACAGAGTATCAGTTGTTAGAAAAACAAAAACAATTATTACAATATCAGAAGCAATCGTTTGTAGCGGAGCATTATCCGACACTTTCTTTAACGGCAAACTATAACTATATCGGGCAGGGACCAAAATTACCGCTTGGCGCCAAACCGGCAGACGGTGTGTACTGGTCTGACTATTCCGCTATAGGACTAAACCTTAGAATTCCTGTCTTTACCGGTTTTGCAACCCGTTCCAAAGTAAGACAGGCCGATATCAGCCTTCAGAAAATCGAAGAAGATATGAAAGACCGGGAATTGTCGTTAGGACTGGAATTTGAAAATGCAAAATCGCAGATCAACAACAGTTTAATCACGATCAACAATCAGAAAGAGAATGTTAATCTGGCACAGGAAGTTTTCAGCAATACGAAAAACAACTATATCAACGGGCTGGCTACTTTAACCGATTTACTGGATTCGGAAAATGCTTTAACAGAAGCGAAAAACAATTATACATCCGCTTTACTGGAATACAAATTAGCCGAAATTCAGATCATCAAATCACAGGGAGAATTAAAAACACTTTTAAATTAATAACCATCAATCAATATGAAAAGAAAGATTATCACAGCAATCGTTTTATTGGGCTCACTGGGTCTGATAGGATATGTGTTAAGCAGTAATAAAGAGAAGAATGAAGAAAAAACGGCTGTAGTTGCGGAAACTAACGCGACGGTAGTTGTCAAAATAGATACTGTAAGAACAGAACCGGTTTCGTTGGATTTTATAGCTAACGGAAACTTTTACCCTTCACAGGAATTAAACTTTTCTGCTGAAAATTCAGGACGTGTCACCAAAGTTTTAGTAGACGAAGGCAGCGCGGTTCGAATCGGACAGACGTTAGCGGTTATCAAAGCAGACAAAATGAATGTGGATCTTCAAAATGCTGAAGCATCCTACCAGAATGCAGTGACCGATGCGCAGCGTTTCGAAAGTGCTTTTAAAACCGGCGGGGTTACCAAACAGCAACTGGATCAGGCAAAATTAGCCCTGGCAAATGCCAAAGCACATTTGGCTCAGGCGCGCATTACTTTGGGCGATGCAACCATCAAATCCTCTATCAACGGGATCGTTAACAAACGTCTTATCGAACCGGGATCTGTAGTTTCTCCGGGAACGGCATTGTTTGAATTAGTAAACGTATCCACGTTAAAATTAAAAGTAACCGTAAGCGAGAACCAGATTGCCGGATTAAAAATCGGTACGCCGGTTAAAGTAAAAGCAAGCGTTTATCCGGATAAAGAATTTAACGGGAAAATTACGTTTATCGCTCCGAAAGCAGACAGCAGTCTGAATTTCCCTGTAGAAATCGAAATTACCAACAATGCCGGTAACGATTTAAAAGCAGGTATGTATGGAACGGCTCAATTTGCTCCGTCATCGGACAAAACACCTTTAATGATCGTTCCGAGAAATGCATTTGTAGGAAGTGTTAGCGCTAATGAAGTTTTTGTAATGGAGAACAACGGTACTGCTAAAATGAAAAAAGTAACAGCGGGAAGAATCATTGGTGAAAAAGTAGAAATCCTGGGTGGTCTGAACAATGGTGATATTGTTATTACCAGTGGTCAGATTAACTTAACCGATGGTGCAAAAGTGACTGTTTTAAAATAGTTAGGACCTGATTGAAACAATCAACGTCAGAACTTAAAACTCAAAAAATATATGAAATTAGCAGAAATATCAATAAAACGCCCGTCACTAATTGTCGTTCTCTTTACGATTCTGACATTAGGAGGATTATTCAGCTACGGCCTTTTGGGTTATGAATTAATCCCGAAATTTGAAAATAACGTAATCAGTATTTCTACCATATATCCCGGAGCTTCTCCTGGTGAGGTTGAAAATACCGTTACAAAGAAAATAGAAGATGCGATTTCTTCATTGGAGAACATTAAAAAAATCGACTCCAAATCATACGAAAGCTTATCGGTTGTTGCCATTCAGTTAAACAACAATGCCAATGTGGATTTTGCTTTAAATGATGCCCAACGTAAGATCAATGCCATTTTGAGTGATCTTCCGGACGATGTAAAACAGCCGTCATTAAGTAAATTCTCCCTGAGTGATTTACCGATCATGACTATCGCTGCCAATGCCAAAATGGATGAAGCACAGTTTTTTGACCTTATCGACAAAAAAATCAGCCCGATCCTTTCCCGTGTAAACGGTGTGGCACAGATTCGTCTGATTGGCGGACAGGAACGTGAAATTCAGGTAAACCTGGATGCCGATAAAATGAAAGGATACGGACTATCTGTTCCACAGGTACAACAGGGAATCTTAACCTCAAATCTGGATTTCCCTACAGGAAGTATCCAGACGCGTGACCAGAAAGTATTAATCCGTTTAGCCGGAAAATACAAAAATGTTCAGGAGCTTCGAAACTTAATTGTATCGGACAAAAACGGAATACAGATTCGTCTGGATGATATTGCCGATGTTCAGGATGCCCAGAAAGATGTTGAAAAAATTGCCCGTGTTAACGAGAAAAACGCGATTATTCTTCAGGTTATCAAACAATCTGATGCGAATGCGGTTGATGTAAGTGAGCAGGTTCAGAAATTATTAGGCCAATTAAAAGTTGACTATCAGGCACAGCAGTTAGAATTAAATATTGCCAACGACAGTTCCGTATTTACTTTGGAAGCTGCAGACTCGGTTATCCACGATTTAATTTTGGCGGTAATCCTGGTTGCTCTGGTAATGTTATTCTTCCTGCACAGTATCCGTAACTCACTTATTGTAATGGTTTCCATTCCGGCCTCTTTGATCGCAACCTTTATCGGGTTTGTATTCCTGGATTATACCCTTAACTTAATGAGTTTATTAGGACTTTCATTAGTAGTTGGTATTCTTGTGGATGATGCTATTGTGGTACTGGAGAATATTTACAGGCACATGGAGATGGGTAAAAACAGGGTACGCGCCGCTTATGATGCTACATCCGAAATTGGTGGAACCGTAGTATCGATTACATTGGTAATTGTGGTGGTGTTCTTACCGATTGCGATGAGTACCGGTTTGGTATCCAACATTATTACGCAATTCTGTGTTACCGTAATTATCTCAACCTTATTATCATTACTGTCGTCCTTTACGATTGTTCCGTGGTTATCTTCCCGTTTTGGAAAACTGGAGCACATTGAAGGTAAAAACCTGTTTGGAAGAATCATTTTAGGATTTGAAAGCTTACTAACCCGTTTTACAAACTGGGTAAGTAATATCTTAACCTGGTGTTTAGGACATAAAAGAAGAACTTTAGCCGTTGTTTTGGTTTTATTTGTTTCCTCTTTATATATGGTTGCCGGTGGTTATGTGGGTGGAGAATTCTTCGCCAGATCGGATGCCGGAGAATTCTTAGTACAAATCGAAATGCCGAAAGATGCTTCATTGGAACAAACGAACTTTATGACGCAAAAAGCGGAAGATTTCCTTAAAAAAGAAGAAGATGTTAAGAGTATGATCACTACGGTAGGTCAAACCAGTGAAGGATTCGGAGGAACACAGGCTACGGCTTATAAATCTGAAATCCGTGTAAAAATGGTTGACCAGAAAGACCGTGAGGACGATTCTTATGTATATGCGGCCAAAACAAAACGTAAACTGCAAAAGGTATTGGTAGGCGCTAAAATCAAAACCGTAGGTATGAGTATCATGGGTACGGCAGAAGAAGCACCTTTAGCTTTAGTGATTACCGGAACAACACTGGACAGTGCTATGGTTTTCGCAAAAGCGGCCGAGAAAGAATTGTACAAAATAAAAGGAGCTTCCGAGATTAAACTATCGGTAGAAACCGGAAACCCGGAAGTAAATGTTCAGGTAGACCGTGATAAAATGGCGGCATTAGGATTGACCTTACAAACGGTTGGTATGACTATGCAAACAGCTTTCAGCGGAAATACCGACGGAAAATACCGTGCCGGAGAGTACGAATACGACATCAACATCCGATACAATGCTTTCAACAGAAAAAACATTGAAGATGTCAGCAACCTGAACTTTGTTAACGACAAAGGAGAACAAATCAAATTGTCACAATTTGCTACGGTAAAAGAAGGATCAGGACCAAGCCAGCTGGAGCGTCGTGACAAGAGTGCTTCCGTAACCGTTCAGGGACAAACAGTAGGTCGCCCTACGGGTACTGTTGCTGCAGAATGGCAGTCGGCTTTCGAAAAATTACACAAACCAACCGGTGTAAACTATGTTTGGGGTGGTGATATGGAAAACCAGACAGAAGGTTTCGGAACGTTAGGATTCGCCTTATTGGCCGCTATCATTTTGGTTTACCTGGTAATGGTTGGTCTATATGACAGTTATGTTCACCCGTTTGTAGTATTGTTCTCGGTACCGTTATCCTTTATCGGAGCGTTATTAGCCTTAGGTTTAACAAACAACTCCTTAAATATCTTTACCATTTTGGGGATCATCATGCTAATCGGATTGGTATGTAAGAATGCGATCATGCTTGTTGACTTTACGAATCAGCGTCGTGCTGCCGGGGAGTCCATTCACGATGCCCTAATTCAGGCAAACCACGCGCGTCTTCGTCCGATCCTGATGACCACGATTGCGATGGTATTCGGTATGCTTCCTATCGCATTGGCTTCCGGAGCCGGAGCCGAATGGAAAAACGGATTGGCCTGGGTAATTATCGGAGGATTAATCAGTTCCTTATTCCTTACTTTAGTAATCGTACCGGTTATCTATGATATCATGGAGATAATTATTCACAAATTCTCTAAAGGTAAAAGCACAAATTATGCCGAATTAATGGTAGAAGACTATGTCGCGAATGAAATTAGCGAAGATGGTTTTACGCCAACGCATAAAATGTAAACAAAAACAAACAAAACAATTTAAACTAAGAATGGCTGTTATAAAATTTATAACAGCCATTCCTCTTTTAAGAAGCTGGTCCTATTAAGACCGCGCGAACAGTATTAACTTTTTTTGAAAGTTCAAACCATAATTAATTCCTGTTTACCAAAGCTTCCTGTTTCCAGCTTTTCACATCGGCAATTCTGCTATTGGAATAATCCACTTCACTTAAAGTCGCTTTATTCCAGAAAAACCATTTTCCTGATTTTTTACCGTCAGCATATTCGCCTATTGATTGTTTCGATCCGTCTTCGTTAAAGGCAACCCATTTTCCGTGAGGCTTAGCATCTTTATAGAATCCCTCCTGCTTCAACTGGCCATTATCGTAATAGTATGTTGCTTTGACTAACCCTCCTACAATCTCATATTTTGGTTCTATATTTTGTGCAAACAACACTCCCGAAAACAATAATAATCCTGCAATTAAGTTCTTTTTCATAGCTTTAAAGTTTAAATAGGTTAACAATTATATATCAAATGTATAAATTAAATTTACAATTAGAAAACTTTTACTTAACAATTTAGTAACATTGGATAAAACTTAACATTGGAAAGCAGGCATTTATGACACACAGGGTCATTTTTTACAAAAGAATCCATACAAAACTTTAATCCTTTGACTTTAAACTTGAAACAAAAAACTTAAATTTGCGCTTAAATTTTAAAAAAATGTATAGAAGTCATAATTGTGGAGCATTACGAGCTTCCGATATCAGTAAAGAAGTTACTTTGGCCGGATGGGTTCAGAAAACACGTGATAAAGGATTCATGATCTGGGTTGATTTACGCGACCGTTATGGAATCACACAATTAATCTTTGATGCAAACAGAACAAATACCGATGTTTTTGAAAAAGCCAAGACATTGGGCCGTGAATTTGTCATTCAGGTTAAAGGAACCGTTATTGAACGTGAATCCAAAAACGCTAACATTCCAACCGGAGACATCGAAATTTTAGTTTCCGAATTAAACATATTAAATGCGGCCATTACACCGCCGTTCACGATTGAAGATGAAACAGACGGTGGCGAAGATATCCGTATGAAATACCGTTATCTGGACATCCGCAGAAACCCGGTAAAAAACAGTTTGCTATTCCGTCACAAAGTGGCACAGGAAGTTAGAAACTATCTTTCCGCACAGGATTTCTGCGAGGTAGAAACACCTTATTTAATAAAATCCACTCCGGAAGGAGCCCGTGATTTTGTTGTACCTTCCCGTATGAACGAAGGACAATTCTATGCCCTGCCGCAATCGCCGCAAACATTCAAACAATTGCTGATGGTGGGTGGTATGGACAAATATTTCCAGATTGTGAAATGTTTCCGTGACGAAGATCTAAGAGCCGACAGACAGCCGGAGTTTACACAAATTGACTGCGAAATGGCATTTGTGGAACAGGAAGACATCCTGGACACTTTTGAAGGATTGACCCGTCACTTACTAAAAGAGATCAAAGGAATTGAAGTAGACAAATTCCCGAGAATGACATACGATCATGCCATGAAAACCTATGGTAATGACAAACCGGATATCCGTTTCGGGATGGAATTCGGAGAATTAAATGCTGTAGCACAGCACAAAGAATTCGCGGTATTCAACAGTGCCGAGCTGGTTGTGGGTATTGCGGTTCCGGGCGGTGCTGCCTATACCCGAAAAGAAATTGACAATTTGATCGACTGGGTTAAGCGACCACAGATTGGTGCTTCCGGGATGGTTTATTGTAAATATGAAGCCGACGGCAGTTTCAAATCGTCTGTAGACAAGTTCTACGACCAGGAAGACCTACAAAACTGGGCAAAAGCAACTCAGGCAAATCCGGGCGATTTGATCCTGGTTTTATCCGGTCCGGCAAACAAAACACGTTCCCAGTTAAGCGCTTTGCGTATGGAAGTGGCAATGCGTTTAGGACTCCGCAAACCGGAGGAATTTGCACCACTATGGGTAGTCGATTTCCCGCTATTGGAATGGGATGAAGAAAGCGAACGTTTCCACGCGATGCACCACCCGTTTACCTCTCCGAAACCGGAAGACATGCACTTGCTGGAAACCGATCCCGGAAAAGTAAGAGCCAATGCTTACGACATGGTTTTAAACGGAAATGAAATTGGCGGCGGATCTATCCGTATCCACGACAAAGAAACACAACAGCTGATGTTTAAATATTTAGGTTTCAGCGAAGAAGAAGCCAAAGCACAATTCGGATTCCTGATGGATGCTTTCCAATACGGAGCGCCACCACACGGCGGACTGGCATTCGGACTGGACCGTTTGGTAGCCATTTTAGGCGGCCAGGAAACAATCCGCGATTTTATCGCCTTCCCGAAAAACAATTCCGGAAGAGACGTTATGATCGATGCTCCGGCTGTAATTGACGACAAGCAACTGGAGGAATTATCCATTAGGGTTGCCCTTAAAAAATAGATAAAAAAGCGGATTTCGGTCCGCTTTTTTTAATGAATTAAAACAATCTTAACAGAAATTTAAACTTATCAAAAATTAAACATAATCACCTTATTTTTTTCACTAAAAACTTGTTTGTGTTAAAAAAAAGTTTATCTTTGGTAATTATTAATTATTTTTTTTTATTACTCTATGCGAACAGGCAAAGTAAAATTTTTTAATGAATCCAAAGGTTATGGATTTATTACTGACGAAGAAACAGGAAAGGACATTTTCGTTCACGCTACTGGAATTAAAGTTGAAACTTTAAATGAAGGTGATAAAGTTTCTTACGAAGAAGAAGAAGGAAGAAAAGGTAAAGTAGCTGCTAAAGTAGTAGTTATCGAAGACTAATAAATATATTAATTTTTGGTTACCTAAATGACTAAACCGCTCTTCTCAGAGCGGTTTTTTTATACCTGCATTTTACACAAAAACTCTTTTATAAAATTTCATTATTTATATTTAGTCTAAATATATTTTGCGATTACAGCAGAAAACCACGCCAAAATCATTAAAAATTAAAGTTGCTTATCCCGCTAAGGAATGTATATTTGTGAATTATTTCCAGAATTAAGAGATTAATCATGCAAACAAACCAAATTGATTACATTCCAATAGTGATGCAATCACTTTTAGCTATCGGATTTGTGGTAACTACCATCATAATTTCAGGCTATTTAGGACCTAAAAGGCACTCGAAAAACAAGGATAAAAATTTCGAATGCGGTATCGAATCTGTCGGTAATGCCCGTATTCCTTTCTCAGTTAAATACTTTTTAGTCGCTATATTATTTGTTCTTTTCGATGTTGAAGTGATATTTATGTATCCTTGGGCCGTTAACTTTAGAGCTATGGGCTTAGAAGGATTCTTAAAAATGGGGATCTTTATGACGCTTCTTGTAGTGGGCTTTTTTTATGTCCTCAAGAAGAAAGGATTGGAATGGGAATAAGAATTTGATTGTAGACGGTTTTCTGGACTTTTGAAACCCGTTGAAAATCCAAAAAAATAATAACGATGAGTGATACTTCTAAATATAACATGGTAGACGCTCCGGAAGGATTTGCCGGAGAAGGATTTTTTGCTACCAAATTAGATTCTGTTGTAGGATTAGCCAGAGCCAATTCTTTATGGCCTTTACCGTTTGCAACATCATGCTGCGGTATTGAATTCATGGCAACCATGGCTGCCCATTATGATGTGGCACGTTTCGGATCGGAACGTATGAGTTTCTCACCAAGACAGGCAGACATGCTGCTGGTTATGGGAACCATAGCTAAAAAAATGGCTCCGATTTTACGCCAGGTTTACGAACAAATGTCAGAACCGAAATGGGTTATCGCTGTTGGAGCCTGCGCTTCTTCCGGTGGTGTTTTTGATACCTATTCCGTACTTCAGGGTATTGACAAGGTAATTCCTGTGGATGTGTACGTTCCGGGATGCCCGCCAAGACCGGAGCAAATTCTGGACGGTATCATGCGCTTACAGGAAATTGTAAAAAGCGAATCCGTTAGAAGAAGAGGATCAGACGAATACAAAGACTTATTAGGTTCTTATAACATCAAATAAAATGGCTTTAGAAACCTCAGTAATACAAAACAAATTGATTGAAAATTTCGGATTAAAAGTAACCGATTTCTTTCAACAACATGATATTTTCACATTTGAAGTAGCATCAGACTCTATCATAGAAGTTATGAAATTTCTAAGAGATGATGCTACTTTACGTTTTAATTTCCTAACCGATTTGTGCGGCATCCATTATCCGGATTATGACAAAGACCGTCAGTTTGCCGTGGTATACCACATGCACAACTGGGTGGACAATGTTCGCATCCGCATCAAATGCTATCTGAATGGCGACCAGCCGGAAATCGATACAGTAACCGGGCTTTTCCTAAGCTCGAACTGGCAGGAAAGAGAAACCTATGATTTTTACGGAATCATATTTAAAGGACACCCGCAATTAAAGCGTATTCTAAACATGGATGAAATGGAATCTTTTCCTTTGCGTAAAGAATTCCCAATGGAAGACGGCGGAAGAACCGATAAAGACGACCGATTTTTCGGTAGAACAACCCAAAATTGCTAATAGTAACCTGAAAAAAATATTTTTACAACTAAAATGTCAGATCTATTATTACCACCAGAGCATCGATATGCGAAAGTTATTGAGAGCAGAAGAAATGAAGACGGAAGTGAGCTTTCGATACTGAACTTAGGTCCTACGCACCCTGCTACCCACGGAATCTTCCAGAACATCCTTTTAATGGACGGGGAACGCATTCTTGATGGTGAAGGTACCGTTGGATACATCCATCGTGCTTTTGAGAAAATTGCCGAAAACAGACCTTTTTACCAGATTACGGTTTTAACCGACCGTATGAACTATTGCTCCGCTCCTATTAATAATATGGGATGGTGGATGACTTTAGAAAAAGCACTTGGAATTGAAGTGCCGAAAAGAGTACAATACCTTCGTGTAATCATCATGGAATTAGCCCGTATTGCCGATCACATTATCTGTAGTTCGGTTATGGGAGTAGATACAGGAGCCTTAACCGGATTCTTATATGTATTCCAGTTCCGCGAAAAAATATATGAAATCTACGAAGAAATCTGCGGTGCCCGTTTGACCACAAACATGGGAAGAATCGGAGGTTTTGAAAGAGAATGGAGTCCGGCAGCTTTTAAAAAGATCAACGACTTTTTAGAAGAATTCCCGCCAATATGGACAGAATTTGAAAACCTGTTAACCCGAAACCGGATCTTTATGGACCGTACTATCGGAGTAGGAGCCATTACTGCAGAAAAAGCAATCAGCTACGGATTTACAGGTCCGAACCTGCGTGCTGCCGGTGTGGATTATGACGTTCGTGTAATGCAGCCATACAGCTCGTATGAAGATTTCGAATTCAACATTCCCGTAGGAAAACACGGAGATACTTATGACCGTTTCTGCGTTCGTAATGCAGAAGTCTGGGAAAGTTTGAGTATCATCCGCCAGGCATTGGCAAAATTACCGGAAGGACCATACCATGCAAATGTACCGGATTATTACCTGCCGCCAAAAGATGAAGTGTACCACAATATGGAAGCTTTAATCTACCACTTTAAAATCGTAATGGGAGAAGTTCCTGTGCCGTTAACGGAAGTATACCATCCTGTTGAAGGAGGAAACGGAGAAGTTGGTTTCTATTTGATTACCGACGGAAGCAGAACCCCTTATCGTTTACATTTCAGAAGACCATGCTTTATATATTATCAGGCTTATAACGATATGGTTAGAGGACAAATGCTTTCCGATGCGATTGCAACTTTGTCAAGTCTTAACGTAATTGCCGGTGAATTAGACGCATAATGATTATGGAAAATACCCAATACAAACAAGAAATAAATATGACCCCGGAACTAATGGCCCGAATCAATGAACTGATCAGCCACTATCCGGAAGATAAAAGAAAATCCGCTTTACTTCCTGTATTACACGAAGTACAGGATGCTCACGAGAATTGGTTAAGCTACGAATTAATGGACAATGTTGCTGAAATTTTAAAAATTCAGCCTGTTGAAGTGTATGAAGTAGTCACTTTCTATACCATGTTCAATCAGAAGCCTATCGGTAAATACATGTTCGAATTTTGCAGAACATCCTGTTGTGCCGTTCGCGGAGCCGAAGACTTAATGGACTATACCTGCAATAAACTGGGTATTAAGGAAGGGGAAACCACAGTGGACGGAATGTTTACCGTTGTTGGTGTAGAATGTTTAGGAGCCTGCGGTTATGCACCAATGATGCAAATCGGGGATTTCTACAAAGAACATCTTACAAAAGAAAAAGTAGATGCAATCATTGCCGATTGCAGAGAAGGTAAAATCAACTTACACGATAAATAATACCATGGGAAGAAAGATATTATTAGACAAGATAAATATTCCAGGTATCAAAACCTATGAAGTATACCGCCAGAACGGAGGATATGCTTCTGTGGAGAAAGCTTTAAAAACATTAACTCCGGACGAAGTTACAGAAGAAGTAAAAACATCAGGACTTCGCGGTCGTGGTGGTGCTGGTTTCCCTGTAGGTTTAAAATGGAGTTTTATTGATAAAAAATCGGGCAAGCCAAGACACCTGGTATGCAATGCCGATGAATCGGAACCGGGAACTTTCAAAGACCGTTTCCTGATGGAATATATTCCGCACTTATTAATTGAAGGGATGATTACCTCCAGTTATGCATTGGGTGCCAACCTATCTTACATTTATATCCGTGGGGAATATATGTGGGTATTTAAAATTCTGGAAAGAGCCATCAAAGAAGCCTATGCTGCCGGATGGTTAGGAAAGAATATTTTAGGAACCGATTTCTCATTGGACTTACATGTTCATTGCGGTGCCGGAGCCTATATCTGCGGTGAAGAAACGGCGCTGATTGAATCCTTGGAAGGAAAAAGAGGAAACCCGAGAATCAAACCACCATTCCCGGCGGTTAGCGGTTTATGGGCAAACCCAACGGTGGTAAACAACGTAGAATCTATTGCAGCTGTGCCTTGGATTGTGAACAATTCAGGTGCCGAATATGCTACAATCGGGATCGGACGTTCTACAGGAACAAAATTAATCTCTGCATCTGGACATATCAAAAATCCGGGTGTATACGAAATAGAATTAGGACTAAGCGTTGAAGAATTCATGAACTCCGATGAATATCTGGGTGGAATGATGGACGACAGACCTTTAAAAGCATTAGTACCGGGAGGATCATCTGTTCCTATTTTACCGGCACACCTTATCAATAAAACAGCAAACGGTGAAGACCGTTTAATGTCCTACGAATCATTAAGTGACGGTGGTTTCGCTACAGGATCCATGTTGGGATCCGGTGGGTTTATCGTGTATAACGATACGACCTGTATTGTACGAAACACCTGGAACTTCTCCCGTTTCTACCACCACGAAAGCTGCGGACAATGTTCCCCATGCCGTGAAGGAACAGGATGGCTGGAAAAAGTATTACACCGAATTGAAAACGGACACGGAAGAATGGAAGACATCGACCTGCTTTGGGACATTCAGAGCAAGATTGAAGGAAACACCATCTGTCCGCTTGGAGATGCTGCAGCATGGCCTGTAGCGGCGGCAATCCGTCACTTCAGAGACGAATTCGAATTCCACGTTCGTTTCCCAGAAAAAATAAAAAACAGAGATCACTTTGTCAACGAGCCTTTTGAAAAAGTAAGACATTTAATCTCAAAACAAACTGTATAAAGTCAAGAATCGCGTACTATGAAAGTTACTATAGACGGTCACGAAATAGAAGTAGAACCAGGAACCACTATCCTGCAAGCTGCTAGAATGATTGGAGGCGAGTCGGTTCCACCGGCAATGTGCTATTATTCTAAATTAAAAGGAAGCGGTGGAAAATGCCGTTGCTGTTTAGTAGAAGTATCCAAAGGTAGTGATGCTAACCCTACTCCTATGCCTAAATTAATGGCATCATGCGTTACAGGTGTAATGGATGGTATGGAAGTAAAAAGTATCTCTTCCCCGAGAGTTGTAGAAGCCCGGAAATCGGTTACCGAATTTTTATTAATCAACCACCCGTTAGACTGTCCGGTTTGTGATCAGGCAGGGGAATGTGATTTACAAAACCTAAGCTTTAACAACGGAAAATCGGAAACCCGTTTTATTGAAGAAAAAAGAACATTTGAACCGGAAAATATCGGTGATAACATTCAATTGCACATGAACCGTTGTATCCTTTGCTATCGTTGTGTAATGACAGCAGATCAGTTAACGGACGGACGTGTACACGGGGTTATGAATCGCGGAGACCACTCCCAGATTTCAACCTGTATTTCCAAAGCGATTGACAATGAATTCTCCGGAAACATGATTGACGTTTGTCCTGTGGGTGCTTTAACCGACAAGACTTTCCGTTTCAAATCCAGAGTTTGGTTTAACAAACCATATAATGCTCATAGAAATTGCGACAAATGCTGCGGAAAAACTACGGTTTGGATGTTTGGAAACGAAATCCAGCGTGTTACAGCCCGTAAAGATATTTACCACGAAGTGGAAGAATTTATCTGTAACGAATGTCGTTTCGACCACAAAAACGTAGAAGACTGGGTAATTGAAGGACCTCGTAAATTCGAGAAATTCTCGGTTATCAACCAGAACAACTATACCCGCAAACTGGATAAAGTGGTTATCGATACTGAAAAACAAATTCTTCAGGGTCGTGAAATGGACAGAAAGAAAATTAGTATGGTGGATGTTCCTTTACAGAACAACGGAAATTCTAAATCATAATTTGCAATGGAGACTCCAATTATCATAGAGAAAAGTGTCATTATCATAGCTGTTTTTGCTATTACCATGATAATGGCGATGTATTCTACATTAGCAGAGCGTAAAATTGCAGCTTGGCTACAGGACCGTGTTGGTCCTAACCGTGCCGGTAAAGGAGGTATTTTACAACCCCTTGCCGATGGTTTAAAATTATTCTCAAAAGAAGAATTCCTGCCGAATACCCCTAATAAATTCTTATTTACGATTGGTCCGGCAATCTCCATGAGTATGGCATTAATTACCAGTGCTGTAATTCCATGGGGCGATAAATTACACTTATTCGGAAGGGATATTATCCTGCAGGCTACCGATATTGACGTAGCGATCTTATACGTTTTTGGCGTATTATCCGTGAGTGTTTACGGAATCATGATTGGTGGATGGGCATCGAACAACAAGTTCTCGTTAATGAGTGCTATGCGTGCCGCTTCCCAGATGATCTCCTATGAAGTAGCAATGGGATTATCCATTATTGCTTTGGTAATGATGACCGAAACCCTAAGCCTTCGTGAAATCGCCGCACAACAATCCGGCATGAACTGGAATGTATTTTACCAGCCTTTAGGCTTCCTGATTTTCCTGGTATGTTCTTTCGCAGAAACGAACAGAACGCCATTTGACCTTGCGGAATGTGAGGCGGAGCTTATCGGTGGATACCACACGGAATATTCGTCCATGAAAATGGGATTCTATTTGTTCGCGGAATATGCGAGTATGTTTATTTCCTCAACCATTTTAGCTGTATTGTATTTCGGAGCCTATAACTATCCGGGTATGGACTGGGCTGTTGAAAACTGGGGTGTAAACGCTGCAAACGTGATTGGAATGTGTGTGTTGTTTGCCAAAATCTGTTTCTTCATCTTCTTCTATATGTGGGTAAGATGGACAATCCCGAGATTTAGATACGATCAATTGATGAATTTAGGATGGAAAATGTTATTTCCTCTTGCTATTATAAACATTCTTATAACAGGAGCAGTAATCTTACTTTTCCAATAAAATAATAAAAGAGATGTCATTAGATACAATTTCATTATCAGGAAGAAAAAAAGAGGTTTCCAACAAAAAGATGACTTTTTGGGAAAGCCTTTATCTGGTTGCGATATTCAAAGGATTAATCATTACGATCAAACACTTATTCAAAAGAAAAGTAACGATTAAATATCCGGAACAAAAACGTGAATTCAGTCCCGTTTACCGCGGTCAGCACATGCTGATGCGTGATGACGAGGGAAGAGAGCGCTGTACCGCCTGCGGACTTTGTGCGCTATCCTGCCCGGCAGAAGCCATCACGATGAAAGCAGAAGAACGCAAACCGGAAGAAAAACATTTGTACAGAGAAGAGAAATATGCTTCTATTTATGAAATCAACATGCTGCGTTGCATTTTCTGCGGATTGTGTGAAGAAGCCTGTCCGAAAGAAGCGATTTTCCTTACAAAATCAAAAGTAATCGTAAAATCAAGCAGCAACCGCGAGGATTTTATTTACGGAAAAGACAAATTGGTTATGCCGTTAGAAATGGCCATACAAAATACTAATCAGCATAAGGCAAGTTAATCATGATTGAAGTTTTATTTTATATACTATCGACCATTACACTGGGAACTGCTCTTCTGACAATTTTCAGCAGAAACCCGATTCACAGTGCTATTTATCTGGTTATTTGTTTCTTTTCGATTGCCGGTCATTATTTAATGCTGAATGCACAGTTCCTTGCAATTGTACACATCATTGTCTATTCGGGCGCCATCATGATCCTGATGCTATTTACCATCATGTTAATGAACCTGAACAAAGATCACGAAAAGCATAAACCTAAATTAATAATCTTTGCCGCTACCATCGCCTTCTGCCTTGTAGCATTAGTATTATTAGCTGCTTTATTAAAAACAAAACCGGTTGTAGAAAGTTACTACCAGTCCGGTGAAGATTTCCAGTCTATTAAAGTTCTTGGACAGGTATTGTTAAACGAATACATGGTTCCTTTTGAATTTGCTTCGGTATTACTTTTAGTAGCCATGATTGGAGCAGTATTAATTTCTAAAAAAGAGAAACAAAAAGCCTAATTTGATATGGAACATATTTTAAAAGAAATTGGTGTAGAAACCTACTTATATTTATCCGCTCTGTTATTCAGCATAGGTGTTTTTGGAATTCTTTTACGTAGAAATGCCATCATCATGTTTATGTCAATTGAGATTATGTTAAACGCTGTAAACCTTTTGTTAGTAGCTTTTTCTACTTTCCATCAGGATGCATCGGGACAGGTATTCGTATTTTTCTCAATGGCAGTAGCTGCCGCAGAAGTAGCTGTAGGTCTGGCGATTTTAGTTTCTATTTTCAGAAACTTAGGATCGATCGATATTGATAATTTAAAGAATTTAAAAGGATAATCCCTAATGGAGACAAGTTTAGTTTTACTCTTATTATTGGCCCCTTTTGTCGGGTTTTTATCTAATATATTTTTTGGAAAGCAGCTGGGTAAAAGCGGTTCCGGAATTTTAGGAACACTTGCCGTAGTGGTTTCTTTCCTGGTTACTTCCTATTTCTTCATTCAGGTAAGCGGAAGCAAACAACCTATACATGTTCATTTATTTGACTGGATTTCTTTAGGGAAATTCAACATCAACTTTGATATATTATTAGATCAGCTATCCTTGTTATGGCTAATGTTCGTAACAGGAATCGGATCGTTAATCCATATCTACTCCATCAGCTATATGCATGATGACGAGAACATGCACAAATTCTTTGCCTATCTGAATTTGTTTATCTTCTTTATGATCACTTTGGTTGTAGGAAGCAACTTATTGATCATGTTCATCGGTTGGGAAGGTGTTGGATTGTGTTCCTATTTATTAATCGGATTCTGGTATAAGAATCAGGACTATAACGATGCGGCTAAAAAAGCCTTTATCATGAACCGTATCGGGGATTTAGGTTTCCTTGTGGGGATCTTTATCATCGGATACCTGTTCAACTCTTTGGACTTCATGACCATCAAACATGCGGTATTAACCGGTTCTAACCCGGAAATGGCAACATGGTTAAGCATTGCAACATTGTGCTTGTTTATTGGTGCTGCCGGTAAAAGTGCCCAGATCCCGTTATACACCTGGCTACCGGACGCGATGGCTGGACCAACTCCTGTTTCGGCTTTAATTCACGCCGCTACGATGGTTACTGCCGGTATCTTTATGATCACCCGTTTAAACTTCCTTTTCGACCTAACTCCGGATGTTCAGAGCATCATCGCGGTTGTGGGAGCAATTACCTCTCTGGTTGCGGCTTCTATCGGACTGGTACAAAACGATATCAAAAAAGTATTGGCCTACTCCACTGTTTCCCAGTTAGGATTAATGTTCCTGGCTTTAGGATTGGGTGCCTATGAAATTGCTGTTTTCCACGTAATCACACACGCTTTCTTTAAAGCCTGTTTGTTCCTGGGTTCCGGTTCGGTTATCCACGCTTTACACGGCGAACAGGACATGCGCAAAATGGGTGGTTTAAAAAGCGTAATGAAAGTGACTTACCTGACTTTCCTATTAGCAACATTGGCTATTTCCGGAATACCGCCATTTGCCGGTTTCTTCTCTAAAGATGAAATCCTGATGGTTGCCTTCCATCAAAATAAAGCGCTTTGGGTTATTGCAGCCTTAGCGTCTATTATGACTGCGTTCTATATGTTCCGTTTGTTATACCTGACGTTCTTTAAAGAATTCAGAGGTACTGCAGAACAAAAACACCATTTGCATGAAAGTCCGGGATTAATCACGTTCCCGTTAATCGTTTTAGGGATCCTTTCGGTTATTGGCGGAGCGATCAGCCTGCCGGGCAACAGTTGGTTAAACGACTATTTAGCGCCTATTTTTGCACACAAAGTTCACGTAGAACACCATTTGGGTACAACAGAATATATGTTGATGGCCTTTGCAGTTATCGGAGCTTTAATCGGTATCGGAATTGCTTATTCAAAATATATCAAACAAGCGCAGGTTCCTGCAGAAGACGAACAAATTACAGGCTTTGCCAAAGTATTGTACAACAAATATTATGTTGACGAGACTTATATGGCCGTTATTGTAAAACCTATTTACAGTCTTGCTAAATTCTTCAGAGATTATATCGAAACCGGATTATCACAAATAATCTTCGGATTCGGATCTGTTGCTGACGGATTGGCTTTACAAGGTAAAAAATTACAAAACGGAAATATTGGTTTCTATTTATTCGCCTTTGTATTCGGACTTTGTTCGGTAGTGTTTTATTTATTCTTTTTACGATAATCTGTTAGAAATGGACGTAACTATATTATTATTAATTTTATTACTAGGAGCTGTAGCAACCTATTTCTCCGGAAATAAAAATGCTTCAAAAGTAGCTTTACTTTTCAGTGTGGTTGCTTTAGGTGCTTCCCTTATGATTTTAAACCAGTTTAGTCAGGGTACAGACAGTAGCTTTTCCGCTGTCTGGATGACGAATCCTAACATACTGTTTTCCTTAAAAGCCGACGGTCTTTCACTGGCAATGGTGGTTTTAACAACTGCTTTAACGCCTTTGATCCTGCTTTCTTCTTTTGGAAACAACTTTAACAATGCCAGAAATTTTTATGCCTTAGTGCTGTTTATGTCATTCGCCATGGTGGGGACATTCTTAGCCTCCGACGGTTTCCTGTACTATATTTTCTGGGAGCTTTCTTTAATTCCAATCTACTTTATCGCGTTACTATGGGGTAATGGCGATGCCGCAGAACGTAAAAAAGCCGTTATTAAATTCTTTATCTACACCTTTGCCGGATCTTTATTCATGCTGGTTGGTTTTATTTATTTATACCAGAAAGCAGGAAGTTTCCAGTTGGATAAATTATACGCTTTGGAATTAACGTCAACAGAAGAATTCTGGATTTTCTTAGCGTTCTTTTTTGCTTATGCTATTAAAATTCCAATCATTCCTTTCCACACCTGGCAGGCGAATGTGTACCAAAAAGCACCAACCGTAGGTACGATGTTATTATCCGGTATCATGCTGAAAATGGGATTGTATTCCGTTATCCGCTGGCAGTTGCCAATCGCACCAAATGCGGCTAAAGAAATGCTGTATCCGATTATCGGATTGAGTATTGCCGGTGTCATTTACGGTTCTATTGTTGCTTTAAAACAAAAAGACTTAAAGAAATTATTAGCCTATTCCTCTTTAGCCCACGTTGGCTTAATCGCAGCAGGATGCTATACGCTCACTTTGGATGGTTTCAGAGGAGCTGTTTTACAAATGATTGCCCACGGTTTTGTAATTGTTGGTTTATTCTTCGCAGTAGAAGTAATCTACAGACGTTTCGAAACCCGTACAATCCATGATATGGGTGGTATCCGAACACAGTCGCCTAAATTTGCGTCCATGTTCATGATTCTGGTTTTAGCTTCCGTAGCATTACCGGGAACCTTTAACTTTGTAGGTGAATTTACCGTATTATACAGCTTGTTCACCGTTAATTTAGCTTTTGCTATCGTAGGCGGAACAACAATTATTTTAGGAGCTTTCTATATGTTAAGAATGTTCCAGCACGTAATGTTAGGAGAAACTAATGCAAAACCGTTTGCAGATGTTAGTGTTAACGAAGGAATTGTATTTGTGGTAATCATCGGATTCTTATTGTTCTTCGGATTGTATCCGAAACCGATAATCGAATTGATTACACCAAGTTTACAAGAGATTTTAGTACATATTAAATAAATTTAGTCCAGTATAATGAGTACAATAATAGCAATTGCAGTATTAGGTATTATCTGCCTTATAGCTGAAATTTTCAACTTAAGAAAAGCCATTGTTCCCGTAACAGTAATAGGGTTATTGGCAATTTTGGGTATTACCGTGGCTGAATTTAATGTAACGGAAAGTTATTACAACAACATGATTGTTGTGAATCGCTTTACCGTAACGTTCTCCAGTTTATTCATTTTGTTAACCGTATTTCTGGTTACGTTAAGTCATAACTTTTACAAAGACCGTCCTTCAAAATTATCCGATTTTGTAGCAATAAAAATATTCCTGCTATTAGGAGCTGTAGCTATGGTTTCTTTCGGAAACCTGGCAATGTTCTTCTTAGGCATCGAGATCTTATCTATCTCTTTATACATCCTTGCCGGTAGTAACCCTGTAAGCTTAAAAAGTAATGAAGCCGGTATGAAATACTTCCTGATGGGATCTTTTGCATCCGGAATTATTCTTTTCGGTATTGCTTTAATATATGGTGCCGTAGCGTCATTTGACATGAACATGATTTATGAAGCGTCAAACTCTGCTACTACGGTAGACTGGTTCTATATCGGGGTATGTATGATTACCGTAGGTATGCTGTTCAAAATCGCCACTGTACCTTTCCATTTCTGGGCACCGGATGTTTATGAAGGCGCTCCGTCGCTAACTACAGCAACAATGAGTACCCTGGCAAAAGTAGTTGCCATGGCGACATTCTTCAAATTGAATCTGGCAATGAACGGCAACATGAACTTTGCTTATGAAACGGTTATTGTAATCATTTCTATCGCTTCCATGACCGTAGGAAATATCATGGCATTACGCCAAAACAACATTAAGAGAATGCTTGCCTTTTCCGGTATTTCCCATGCCGGTTTTATGCTAATGGCATTATTAAACCTTACCAGTGCAACGGGAAGTTTATTCTACTATACCGTAGCCTATACATTGGCAGGAATCGCTGCTTTTGCTGTAATCCTTTATGTATGTAATGGTAAAGACAATGAAAACATTGACAACTTTAACGGATTGGGTAAAACCAAACCACTAATGGCAATGATCCTTTCGGCTTCTTTATTATCAATGGCCGGTATTCCGATTTTCTCCGGTTTCTTTGCAAAATTCTTTATCCTGAACCAGACTTTACAGGCAGGATATTTAATATTGGTTATTGCCGGAATTATAAACTCTATCATTAGTGTTTACTACTATTTCCGAGTAATCAGTGCCATGTACACCAAAGAAGCTTCCGAAGAAGCAAAACCGGTTCCGTTTGAATTCTATATCGTAGCGGTAGTTGCCATCGGGTTAAACATTGCTATTGGTTTATTCCCGTCTGCTTTAATGGATCTGTTATAAAATACAATACCCTTATCATATCAAAAAGTCATCAGTTATTGATGACTTTTTTGTTTTTACACCATTTTTAAGATACTGCCCGAAAAACAATTTTAACGCTTCCCTATCACTCCCATTACCAACAAAACTGTAATTTTACAGCATGTATGCACTGGTAGACTGTAACAACTTTTACGCTTCCTGCGAACGCGTATTCCAACCCCAATATGCAGGCAAACCCGTTGTCATTTTATCCAACAACGACGGTTGTATCATTTCGCGCAGTGAAGAAGCCAAAGCTTTGGGAATCCCTATGGGCGCTCCGGAGTTCAAAGTACGGGACCAGCTGAAACAACTCAACGTCAAAGTATTTTCATCCAATTATCCTTTATATGGCGATTTAAGCCAACGGGTAATGAACATCCTCCGGCAGTTTACACCCAATGTGGAAGAATACAGTATTGACGAAGCCTTTTTAAACTTTGACGGCCTGGCTATTGCCGATTACCACGACTATGGCGTGCAGATGAAAAAACGGGTACAAAAATGGATCAGTATCCCAATTTGCGTTGGCATTGCACCCACCAAAGGCCTCTCTAAAGTGGCCAACAAGATTGCCAAGAAATTCCAGGAACGTACCGGTGGCGTATATGTGATAGATAACGACGAAAAACGGATCAAAGCACTCAAATGGACTAAAATTGAAGACGTTTGGGGCATTGGCTACCGGCTGATCAAAAAAGTAAAAGCACAGCATATCCATACCGCTTACGATTTTACCTTACCACAGCACGAAGCCTGGATTAAACGGGAAATGGGCGTTATCGGACTGCGGTTGCGCAGTGAACTGCTGGGCAGATCCGTCTTGGAACTCGAAGAACATCAGGACTCTAAAAAAAGTATTGCCATAACCCGGAGCTTTGAAAAGAAACTATCCGATTACCGGGAAATCCGGGAACGCATCGCGACCTTTGCTTCCGTTTGTGCCGAAAAACTCCGCAAACAGCAATCCTGCTGCTATAGCGTAATTGTACTATTGGTAAAAGACAAACAGCGGTCCAAAACCAAACGATACTATTACAGCCAGATGGAAAACCTGTCCTTTGCCAGCAATTCCAACATAACGATCAGCAATATGGCGGTCACTATCCTGGAAAAACTATACGAACCCAATGAAGTTTACCTGAAAGCCGGAGTGATTGTAACCCAGCTCCTGCCGCAGGATCAGAAACAGCTGCACCTGTTTGAAGATGAAAACCCGAAACACCTCAAACTGATGGAAGTCATGGATGCCTATCACCGGAAAACCGGCGAACGAAAAATCAGGCTGGGTAGCCAGGATTTACAGAAAACCTGGAAAATGAAACAGCAACATCTGTCGCCAAATTATACAACAAACATTAAAGAGATCATGGAAGTCGTATGCCGTTAGCAAAAAAGAACCTCAGCTTTTTTATCCCCGATTCGGAAAACGCTTTAGAACTGCCTTTTATATCAGCCGGTATTAAAGCGGGATTTCCCTCGCCTGCTGCCGATTTTGACGGAACAAAAATCAGCCTTGATAAGGTTGTCGTTAAAAATCAGGAAGCAACGTTCTATGCCCGTGCCAAAGGAAACTCAATGACCGGAGCCGGAATTGATGATGGCGATATATTAGTAATCGACAAAAGTCTGGAACCCAAAAACAACAAAATCGCCGTGTGTTATATTGACGGGGAATTTACCGTAAAACGGATTAAAATAGAAAAAGACTGTGTGTATCTCGTTCCGGAAAATTCCGATTATGAACCGATAAAAGTAACGGAAGAAAACGAACTCATTATTTGGGGAATTGTAACCTATGTGTTGAAAAGCGTTTAGTTTTTACACAATTCGCGCAGGTACTTGTTTAAATTCAGCTGGAATAAAGTTCCCTGAACCAGGTCTTTAATCTGGTACACCTCTTTTTCCGTAACCGCCAGTTCGATGGCTTCAAAGGGCGTTTTCAGTAAAAATTTATGGCAGCGGCCACGCATCTCGCATTCCGAGCAACAAGCTTTCTCGCAGGATAGATCAATCAGTTCCGAGAATTCCTGCATTTCCTCCGGTGTTAGATAAAAACCTGTTTCTTTAAACACCAATTGTACTTTATGGCGCAAAACCTTCTTCTCTTTTATCCAAAAGAATGCTACTCCGAAATCATTGTAATAAAGCTGCTCTATCTGTTGCATCGTTTCCAATTTTAAACAAATATAAATAATTATTTATATTCATTCTAAATAAAATAATGTTAATTTTTATTTTATCATGATAGGATAGCCAAACCCTTATACACCTCAACCTTTAGAATATAAGGGTTATATCCAAAAAACCATTAATAGGCTATCCTGCATTACTCATTAAAAACAGAAGCAAAAATTTCGAACGAACGCAATTTCGCCTCCTGACTGAAAATCTGCGAAATGGCCATAATCTCATTCACTTTGGTCGCTTTCGCAAACTCCTTAAAGTGATGTTGCAGCGTTTCCTTATTACCCACAAAAGTAAATGCGGTCATCTGCATCACAGCTTCCCTCACATCTCCGGACCAGACCTCATCCATATCGTCTACCGGCGGCATCAAAGGACGTCTGGTATTTGTAATAATCCCGGTAAATGCCTGGTATAAGGAAGTCGCCAGATAATTCGCTTCATCGTCGGTATCCGCGCCTATAACATTCACGCAGGCCAGTACATACGGCTCCGATAAATAATCGGATGGCTCAAAATAATGTCGGTACAATTCAATCGCACGATAAAACTGTGCCGGTGCAAAGTGGGCTGCAAAAGCATACGGCAATCCCATTTTTCCGGCAAGAACAGCACTTTCCATACTGGAACCTAAAATCCAGAGGGGAATATCAATTCCTTCACCCGGAAAGGCTCTCACGTTTGAAAACCGGTTTTCGGCACTAAGGTATTTTTGCAGCTCCTCAATATGGGCTTCAAAATTATAATTCAGGTCATAATTGTTTTTACGCAGTGCCATAGCCGTTGCGCCATCGGTTCCGGGTGCCCTGCCCAATCCCAGATCAATACGATCGGGATATAATGTAGACAGCGTTCCGAATTGTTCGGCAACCGCAAGCGGCGAATGATTGGGCAGCATAATACCACCGGAGCCCACGCGTATGGATTTTGTATGTTCGGCGATATTGCCAATCAGTACAGAAGTGGCAGAACTCGCCACATGCTGCATGTTGTGATGTTCGGATAACCAGAAACGGGAATAACCCAAAGCTTCCGCTTTTTGAGCCAGAGTTCTGCATTTTTCAAAAGTATCGGAATACGTATCTCCCTGGGAGACAACTGCTAAATCTAATAAGGAATATTTAAGTCCGTGGAGCGGATTATCGTGTGAAGTCATTTCTCGTATTTATAAAAAATAAAGTTAGAGAAATACTTGCTTCCGAAAACCCAAGAAACTGTTAATCTTAATGCGCTTTAATATCGCGCAGGCGAAGCTGCAAACTCACGTTGCCGTTCCATTCGTTTTCGTCAATGGAAAAAGCAGCGTCAAAGGATTTCCGGTTTTCGGTCAGGTTGATTTTATCGGCTAATCCGAATCCGATAGCGGCAAAACCCGGCTCTTCACCCTGCTGTTTGACATACAATCGCAAATGCTCTTCGTCCTGACCTATCGTTTTTCCGTAACCGGTATCGTTTAATTTTTCGGCCATAAAAACCGGCGTCATATTTTCCGGTCCGAAAGGCTCAAACTGCTTTAAAATCCGGAAAAACTTAGGATCAATTGCCTGCAGCTCCATTTCGGCATCGATGCTTATCTCCGGAACCAGCAGATCGGGATGAATGGTTTCCGAAACGACTTTTTCAAAATGCTTTTTAAAATTTTCGTAGTCTTTCTCTTTTAAGGTCAATCCGGCGGCATACATGTGCCCGCCAAACTGCTCCAGGTAATCCGAACAGGCTTCCAAAGCATTATAGACATCAAAATCTTTTACCGATCGGGCAGAAGCCGCCAGTTTATCACCGCTTTTGGTAAAAACCAGGGTCGGACGGTAATAGGTCTCCGTCAACCGGGACGCTACTATACCAATAACCCCTTTGTGCCAGTCTTCCTGATACACCACGGTGGTAAAACGCTTGTCTTCCTCTTTTATCCGGATCTGTTCCAAAGCCTCTTTGGTAATCTGCTTGTCCAGGTCTTTCCGGTCGGCATTAAACATTTCAATCTGTGATGCAAACTCCGCTGCCTGTTCCAGGTTGAATTCCGTCAGCAGTTCCACAGCATAGTTGCCGTGTTTGATACGTCCGGCAGCATTGATACGCGGTGCGATCACAAAAACAACATCGGTAATTGTTAAGGTCTGTTTTTTTATATTCTGGATCAGCGCTTTAATTCCGGGACGCGGATTCGCATTGATTACTTCCAGTCCGAATTTTGCCAGCACCCGGTTTTCGCCGGTAATCGGAACAATATCCGCCGCTATCGCCGTTGCTACCAGATCCAGATACGGAAGCAGGTCCGTTATGGTCTGGTTCCGGTTTTGGGCCAAAGCCTGGATCACTTTGAATCCGACGCCACAACCGCACAATTCTTTATACGGATAGTGGCAATCCTGTCTTTTCGGATCTAAAACAGCCACCGCATCCGGTAAGGTATCACCCGGACGGTGGTGATCACAAATAATAAAATCGATATTCTTTTCTTTGGCATACAATACCTTATCGATGGACTTGATGCCACAATCCAGCGCAATGATCAGCGAGCATCCGTTATCATCGGCAAAATCAATCCCTTTGAATGAAACACCGTATCCTTCGGCATAGCGATCCGGAATATAGGTGGCTACATTCGGATAAAAGCTTCTCAAATAGGACGACATTAAAGAAACTGCCGTCGTTCCGTCTACATCATAGTCGCCAAAAACGAGGATATTTTCCCCCTGCGCAACCGCTTTTTCTATCCGTGCCACGGCTTTGTCCATATCCTGCATCAGGTACGGATCGTGCAGATCGTCTAATGACGGACGGAAAAAAGACCGGGCCTGCTCAAACGTTTCAATACCGCGTTGCACCAGTAAAGTGGCTATTAATTCTTCAACATTCAGCTCGGAAGCCAGTTGCTTTACTTTTTGTAAATCGGGTTTGGGTTTGAGTGTCCAGCGCATAATAACAATTTGTATGGATTATAAAAAAAGTACCTATAGGGTATGATAGTGTATCGCAATATTTACTTTGGCAAACTGACGGAACATTTCCATAACGCCGCAATATTTGTCTACGGAAAGATTTACTGCCCGTTCCAGTTTTTTCGGATCGAGATTGTTTCCGTAAAAATGGTAATCCACACGAACCGTGTGATAGGTTTTCGGATGTTCTTCCGTTAAATCGCCTTCCGTTTCGATTTTAAAACCGGTTACATCCAGCTTCATTTTTTCAATCAGTGAAGCAACATCCAGACCGGTACAGCCAGCCAGCGCCGACAGCATTAACGCTTTCGGGCGAAGACCGTTTCCTTCACCGCCGTTTTCGGGTCCGGCATCAATAGTCATGACATCGCCACTGGGATTGGTCGATTCAAACTGCATTTTCCCCAACCATTTTGTACTAACCTGATGTGTCATAAATCGTATCTTTTTATTCGCTTTTCTCTTTTTTACTTTCTTTTGCAGTCACTTTCCCGCCAACAATAACCACGATCTCACCTTTGGGTGGTTTGGCTTCAAAATGTTTTAAAACTTCCTCCGCAGTGCCGCGCACCGTTTCTTCGTGTAGTTTTGACAATTCACGGGATACCGAAACCGGCCGGTCCGCACCAAAATACTCCACAAATTCCGCCAGTGTTTTAACCAGTTTATGCGGAGACACATACAATATCATTGTCCGGGTTTCTTCCGCCAGGATCAGGTAACGGGTCTGTCTGCCTTTTTTGTCCGGTAAAAACCCTTCAAAGACGAACTTATCGTTTGGCAGTCCGCTGTTAACCAATGCCGGTACAAAAGCCGTCGCTCCGGGTAAACACTCTACTTCCACATTGTTTTCCACACAGGCACGCGTGAGCAAAAATCCGGGATCGGAAATTGCCGGCGTTCCCGCATCGGAAATCAGCGCAATACTTTCTCCTGCCTGCAGACGTCTGATGATATTCTCAACTGTTTTATGTTCGTTGTGCATGTGATGGCTCTGCATGTGTGTAGCAATTTCAAAATGCTTTAACAGCTTACCGCTGTTCCGGGTATCTTCTGCCAATATCAGATCGACTTCCTTCAAAACGCGAATCGCTCTGAATGTCATGTCTTCCAAATTCCCGATGGGTGTGGGTACTAAATACAATTTAGACATATCCTAAAATTTAAACACCAACCTGCATCAATAAAATTCATGCAGGTTGGCGTAATTTATACTTATAAAAAGACTACGAGAATCGCTTCTCTACAATCTCCATAAAACGGGTTGCATATTCTTCTTTTCCTTCCCAGTTATTGTAATCCGGTTTTACCAGATCTTCAATAAAATTCTGAGCATCTTCAAAATTATCAAAGGTATTCAGCTGGGATAAAACACGGTTCAGGTCTTCACCGCTTCCGCCAAAAAGGTTCTTTTCGAAAGCAATCCGGTCGTTCAGTCCCAAAGCGATAGCTTTACTGTGGGCATCGCCCGTTGCTTTTCGGGTATAGGCTTCTTTTTCGGATGAAATGGAAAGTACCGGTTCTTCGTTTATTGGTTCCACAGCCGGTTCAAAAACAATATCCGCCACTTTTTCAACATCGGCAGGCACATCGTTTACTTTTACAAATTCCGGTTCTTTATAGGAATGCCCTAACAACTCTTCCAAAGTGATTTGCTTTGGTTCCTGTTTCGGTTCTTCTTTTACACGTTCGAAAACCGGTTCTTCGATAATCGCTTCTGCCGGTGCTGCTGGTTCTTCTTCGTCTTCCGGAGTCATTTCTTCTTCATCCAGCTCGCTTTCATCAATATCAATCTGGCCGACAACCACCTTTTCTTCTTCCGCTATTACTACCGGTTCTTCCGTTGTTTCTTCTGTTTCTTCCGGTTCCGTTTCAATAACTTGCTCAACAGCAGGTGCTTCCGTTTCAGCGGCGGCTATAATCAGTTCTTCTTCCTCCGGCTCGGTTTCCGTCTCCATTTCCGATTCGGCATCTTCCGGTTCGGCTACAATATTTATTTCTTCCGCAACCGGTTCCGGTTCGTTTTCCACTACAGGTTCCGGCACTGCTACCGCTGTTTCTTCTTCTTCTTTGTTTTCAAAAGCTCCGTCTAATTTCTCTTCCAGTTCTTCCAGGCCGATTGTTGGTTTTACCGCTTCGAAATTTTCTTCATAAAAACGTAATACCGATAATATCTCATACAGTTTTTGCGTTTCCTGATGTAACTGAATCACTTCCGATTTATTTTTTAATTTTAAAATGCGGTGGGCAATACTAATTAATTCGGCCTCTAATTTTTTCTTCATAACTTTTGATTTTATATGGAGTAAAGCGGTGGTTTTTTAATAAATTTGTTTCCATTACAAAAGTAACAGAAAAAAACGCTGTTTACAGCCTGAAAAGTACAAAATGTTTCTCGAAAATACGGTAAATCATAAAGAACAATTTGGATGGATTGAAGTCATTTGCGGCTCGATGTTTTCCGGTAAAACTGAAGAACTTATTCGTCGTTTAAAACGCGCTCAGTTTGCCAAACAAAGAGTGGAAATTTTCAAACCGGCCATCGATACCCGCTATCACGATGAGATGGTTGTTTCTCATGACGCTAATGAAATCCGCTCTACTCCGGTTCCGGCAGCGGCTAATATCCGTATTCTTGCCGATGGCTGTGATGTCATCGGAATTGACGAAGCCCAGTTTTTTGATGACGAGATTGTTGCCGTTTGCAATGACCTTGCCAATTCCGGCGTACGCGTTATCGTAGCAGGACTGGACATGGACTTTAAAGGCAATCCTTTCGGCCCGATGCCCGCCCTGATGGCAACAGCCGAATATGTTACAAAAGTACATGCCGTTTGCACCCGCACCGGAAATTTAGCCAACTATAGTTTTAGAAAAACCCACAACGACAATCTTGTTTTACTGGGTGAAACGGAAGAATACGAACCGTTAAGCCGTGCGGCCTATTTTAATGCTATGAAAGAAATGCAGGAACAAGAGTCCAGAAACAAAAAAAATCAAGAATAAGCTTTGAGTTTAATTATCAAAAATATTATCCCGGTCATTCACGCTAAATGGTTAGGGACTGATGAAACATGTCCTGTAGACAATGTTTCCATCGACAGCCGTTCGTTACAAAACAACAACGGAACTTTATTTTTTGCACTGGTCGGACACAATCACGACGGACATCATTACATTCCGAACCTGATTGCCAAAGGCGTTCAGAATTTTGTAGTGAATCACATTCCGGACATGCTGGAAGGCAAGGCAAACTTCCTGGTAGTTAACGATACGCTGCACAGCCTTCAGAAATTTGCGGCCTATTACCGCATGCAGTTTGATTTCCCGGTAATAGGTGTTACCGGAAGCAGCGGTAAAACCATTGTCAAAGAATGGCTGAACTTCCTGTTAAGCCCGGAATACAATATCATCCGCAGCCCTAAAAGCTACAACTCCCAGGTAGGTGTTCCGCTATCGATCATCGGGATCAATGAAAAACACAACTTAGGGATTTTTGAAGCCGGTATTTCCACTGTCGGCGAAATGGACAAACTGGAAGCCATTATCAAACCGACCATTGGTATTTTAACCAATATCGGTGCGGCACATGACGAAGGTTTCGAAAGCGTAGCCCAAAAAATATCCGAAAAAATAAAACTCTTCCAAAACGCCAAAATTCTTATTTACCAGAAGAATCCGCTAATTGACGACCTTCTGGACAAAAATATCCCAACTTTCAGCTGGAGTTTTGAAGACCGCACTGCCGATGTATTCATTACCAAAACGGCTCCTGACGAACTGGAAGTACACTACCGCCAACAGCCTTTCCTGCTGCAACTTCCGTTTCAGGACAAAGCGTCTGTTGAAAACACCATCAGCTGCCTGATGGTACTGCTGCATTTCGGGTATGACAAGGCTGTCATTAAAGAACGCCTGTACAACCTGTATCCGGTGGAAATGCGCCTGCAGGTGAAAAACGGTATTCACAACTGTACACTAATTGACGACAGTTACAGTTCCGACTACCAGTCGCTAAAAATTGCGCTGGATTTCCTGGAGCAGCACAAAACCCATCAGCAGAAAACAATAATACTATCCGATATTTTCCAGAGCGGTTTTCCGGTGGAAGAATTATATGCCAAAGTTGCCCGGCTGTTAACCAACAATAAAATTGAACGCGTTATCGGGATTGGCGAAACCATCAGCCGTTACCTGAAAGATTTTCCGGGATTTATTGCCTTTAAAAACACCCATGATTTTCTGGTGCAATACAATGCCGCTTCTTTTCAGAACGAAACGATACTGATAAAAGGCGCACGAACCTTTCATTTTGAAGAAATCGTAACCCTGCTGGAAGAAAAAACACATGAAACGGTATTGGAGATCAACCTGAATGCCATCAGCCACAATCTGAACTTCTACAAATCGAAGCTAAAACCGTCCACAAAAATAATGGTCATGGTAAAAGCTTTCGGATATGGAAGCGGCAGTTTTGAAATTGCAAAATTACTGGCCCACCACAAAGTCGATTATTTAGGCGTGGCTTTCGCCGATGAAGGAATTGCACTTCGCAACGCCGGTATTGAAATGCCGATTATTGTGATGAACCCCGAAAACAGTGCTTTTTCGGCGATGATTGCCTACCATCTGGAACCGGAAATCTATTCGCCTACTGTCCTAAAAACGTTTATTACTCTGGCCCAGCAGAAAAACCTGTCCAATTACCCGATACACATCAAACTGGATACCGGTATGCATCGTCTGGGTTTTGAGGAAAACAATCTCGATGATCTGATCTCTGTTTTAAAAAATAACAATTTTGTCTCCGTTAAAAGTATCTTCTCCCACCTTTCGGCGAGCGACGGACCGGAATTCAACGATTTCACGTTACAGCAGATCCATACGTTTGACCGATGGTCGCAAAAAATTGTATCGGAACTGAACATCACCCCTATCCGCCATATCCTGAACACATCCGGAATTTACAATTTCCCGGATTATCAGTTCGACATGGTACGCCTGGGTATCGGACTATACGGCGTAGGAAATGATGAGGAAGAAATGAAACACCTGGAAAATGTAGGCACGTTAAAAACCGTTATCCTGCAAACCAAAGAAATTCAGGCCGGTGAAAGTGTGGGCTACAGCCGGAAATTCATGGCAACCCAAACCACTAAAACCGCTACAATTCCCATTGGCTATGCCGACGGAATCCCAAGAAGCTGGGGCAATCAGAAAGGTTATGTGATGATTAAAAACCAGAAAGCGCCCATAATCGGCAATATTTGCATGGACATGTTAATGGTCGATATTACCGGTATTGACTGTAAAGAAGGCGATACGGTAATCATTTTTGGCCAGCAGCCAAGAGTAACCGAAATTGCAAAAACCATTGGCACCATACCCTACGAAATACTGACCAGCATCTCGCACCGGGTAAAACGCATTTTCTTTAAAGAATAAAAAAGACTACTAAAATTGTTAAATTTTTAATCCGTTTTACTACTTTAGTACTAACAAAAATTATTAACTAAAACATTTTAGGTATGGGAATGCTATCAGAATTTAAAGAATTTGCCATGAAAGGCAACGTTGTTGATCTTGCAATCGGGGTGATCATTGGTGGTGCTTTCGGTAAAATTGTAAGTTCATTTATCGATGATGTAATTACACCTTTACTGTTAAAACCGGCATTGGAAGCTGCTAATTTATCAAAAATTGAAGAGCTTACCATTTTTGGAGGAGTCAAGTACGGTATGTTTTTATCGGCTGTCATTAATTTTGTGATTGTTGCATTCGTGCTGTTCTTATTAATCAAGGGAATCAATGCTTCCAAGAAAAAAGAAGCGCCGGCTCCAACCGCTCCGGCTGGTCCTACTCAGGAAGAATTATTGGCTGAAATCCGTGATTTATTGAAAAAATAATCCGCTACACACATATTCTAACCTAAACCGTCCCGGTGTGGACGGTTTTTTTATTTATTGTTATTTTAACCGCATTATTATTTACTTTTGTCATACTAAAAATTTAACTAAAACACATAATATCAAAATGAAAGTAGCCGTTGTAGGAGCCACCGGAATGGTTGGTGAAGTAATGTTACAATTACTGGCAGAAAGAAATTTTCCCGTAACTGAATTAATCCCCGTAGCATCAGAAAAGTCTGTTGGGAAGCAGATTGATTTTAAGGGAAAGAAGTACGCTGTAGTAGGATTACAAACAGCGGTTGAAATGCGTCCTGATATTGCTGTTTTTTCAGCCGGAGGCGAAACCTCTTTAGCCTGGGCACCAAAATTTGCCGAAGCCGGTACTACCGTTATCGACAACTCTTCTGCATGGCGAATGGACCAGACTAAAAAACTGATCGTTCCGGAAATCAACGCTTCGGTATTGACCAAAGAAGACAAAATTATTGCCAATCCAAACTGTTCGACCATCCAGATGGTGATGGTCCTGGCACCTTTACATAAAAAATACGGCATTAAACGAGTTGTTGTTTCGACCTATCAGTCCATTACCGGAACGGGAGTAAAAGCCGTAAAACAACTGGAAAACGAATTTGCCGGTATACAGGGAGAAATGGCCTATCCCTATCCAATTCACCGCAATGCCATTCCGCAGTGTGATGTTTTTGAAGAAAACGGGTATACGAAAGAAGAAATGAAGCTGGTTCGTGAAACACAGAAAATCATGGACGACAAAACGATTGCTGTTACAGCAACTGCCATCCGTATTCCGGTGGTGGGCGGCCACAGTGAAGCGGTAAACATCCAGTTTGAAAATGATTTCGACATAAACGAAGTACGCGCTATCCTGCACAACACACCGGGTGTGGTGATACAGGACAACCCGGATACCAAAACATACCCAATGCCTTTATATGCCCACGGAAAAGACGATGTATTTGTGGGCAGAATCCGTCGCGACGAAAGTCAGCCGAACACCCTAAACATGTGGATCGTTTCCGACAACCTGCGCAAAGGAGCCGCAACAAACACCATCCAGATCGCAGAATACCTTGTAGCGAACAAGTTAGTATAATATCACTTTTGAAACATATTGACCGTTTTATTTTGGCAAAACATAAATTTTGTTAAAATAAAACGGTTTTCTTTTTTTGGTTTTCTATATTTGCAGGGAATGAAAAAGAAACTGGCCATACTGAACCTTTCTTTAATGATTGCTGTATTGTTCGCAATACTGTTCCAATCGATACATTCCTTTGAGCATTTGGTTGACGAATTCAGTCACGAACACTGCCACCACAAATACGACCATACCAAAACAGAATTCACACACGGGCATCATGATTTCGATCATTGTTTTACCTGCGAATTCTCTTTCAGTAATTATATCCCTACTGAATTTTTCTCTTTTTCCTTTAAAAACACTTTTAAAGCTATTGCCTATAGCTTTGCCAAAACAGAAAAACCTGTTGTTTTTTCAGGAAGCCTTTTTGCACTTCGTGCACCTCCCGGTACATTATAATCACATCGTTTATTAAAAAACTGTCATGATCATTTCTCGTGATTCTTGACCTATTGTGTATTATTTTGAACTGGAAAAATGCGAACACAACCTTTCCTTGTTCTCTGTTTTTTAGTTGTTTGCCACTTTGGTTTTTCGCAGAACAAACTGTCCGGAAAAGTTACCAATGAAAAGCAGCAACCGTTAAACGGGGCACATATTCACGCAGGCGATAAAAGTGCTGCCTCTAATCCTATGGGAGAATATGAAATCAGGAATTTACCGGACGGTAATCAGAAGATTTTCATTTCCTATGTGGGTTACAAAACACTGGATACCCTTGTCAACATCAATGACAATGTGGTACTGAACGTTATGCTCAAACCCGACATTACCGCTTTAAAAGAAGTGGTCATCAGGGAAAAAGGCAATGCGCCCAAAACAACCGCTTCCGAGCAGAAAATAAAGAGTGAAACCATCGAACGGTACAGCAACCAGACCTTAGGGGACGCCTTAAAAGAAGTTGCCGGGGTTTCCATTCTTAAAACCGGAAGCACTATTGTTAAACCGGTAATCAACGGGCTGCACAGCAGCCGCGTACCGATTATCAACAACAATGTCCGCCTGGAAGACCAGCAGTGGGGCGCAGAACATGCCCCGAATATGGACATTAATAGTGCCGGGAAAATCACCGTTATTAAAGGTGCCTCAAGCCTGCAATATGGTGGTGATGCCGTGGGCGGAATTGTTATTATCGAACCTTTATCGGTAAAAAAAGATACTTTATTTGGTAAAACAATTGTGAATATGGTTTCCAATGGCCGCGGCGGGAGTATCACTTCCAGCCTGCACAAAGGAAACAGCAAAGGTTGGGCATGGAACGTTTTAGGTACTTTTAAATATTTGGGCGACAGAGAAGCGCCCGATTATGTACTGTCCAATACCGGAAACCGGGAGTCCAATTTTTCAGGCGACCTGAAATATATCGGGGACGATTATTCCATTACCGGTTTTTATAGTTTCTATAAAGCCCAGATTGGTATTTTAAGAGCTTCCCATATAGGAAATAGTACTGATTTGGTTAATAGTATCAACAATCAGGCTCCTGCTTATATTGCGGATTTCACCTATACGCTCAATGCGCCCAGACAGGAAGTGGAACACCACCTGGCTAAAATTAATTTCCATAAAAAACTGGATCCCAACAGCCAGCTGGAGGTACAATATGCCTATCAGTTTAACAACCGTCTGGAATATGACCTGCGTCGTGGCGACAATGCTAACAAGGCAGCGCTCGACCTGGATTTAACAACGCATGCGCTGCAGGCAGACTGGAAACGGGAAACAGACAACTGGCAAACAAAGATTGGCGTAAATGCCGCCTATCAGACAAATTATGCCAGTCCTGCAACCGGAATCCGTCCCTTAATTCCAAATTATGACAAATATGATGCGGGTGCTTATGCTGTCGTATCCCATTCCTTTTCGGATGATTTCACGTTAGAAGGTGGACTTCGCTATGATTATTCACGGGTGGAAGCAACCAAATTTTACCTGAAATCCCGCTGGGAAGAACGCGGTTATAACAACGATTTCCAGAATATTATTGTGGGTGAAGAAGGTAACCAATGGTTGACAAAACCGACCTTTTCTTTCCATAATGTATCCGGAAGTATCGGAGCCCGAAAAGAATTCGGCGATCACTGGAGCTGGTTAAACAACATTAGCCTGGCGACCCGGAATCCAAATCCTTCGGAGTTTTTCAGCGACGGACTGCACCATTCCACCGGTATGATCGAGTTGGGAGATTTGCGCCTGAAAAAAGAAAAAGCGCTTAAATTTTCATCCGCTTTATCCCGTAAAGGAGAAACCTTCTCTTTTGAGATCAATCCATACCTGAATAGCATTTCCGATTTTATGTACCTGACTCCTATCGGTCAGGAAACAACGATTCGCGGTGCTTTCCTGGTTTGGGAATACCGTCAGACAAATGCCCGCCTGCTGGGTATTGATGTTCATTCCAACTGGAAAATCAATTCGAATTTCGAACACGATTTTGCACTGGCTTACGTAAACGGAAGGGATCTTACAAACAGCAAGGCATTAATAGACATGCCGCCGTTAAACATTAGCAATGCCCTGCGCTTTACGAAAAAAGAGTGGAACCGTTTACAACTGGAATTAAAGAGCGAGCTGGTTTTCCGTCAGAACCAGTATCCGGATAATAACTTTATCACCAATACCATTGCAAACAATCAATTTGTTCCCACGCTGGTCGACATCAGTACGCCGCCAAAAGCGTATCATTTGCTGCATTTCAATTCCGAAATGAAATTAAAAGCCTTTAAAGGGATCCAGACCACCGTCGGATTATCCGTTCAGAATATTTTCAACACAAACTATAGAGACTACCTGAACCGTCAGCGCTTTTTTGCCGACGAACTGGGTAGAAATTTTCAACTACAATTAAAATTCAATTATTAAAAAAACATTTACCATGAAAAATTTCAAAATAGCCGCTTTAGCCATAATCGCCATCATTTCTTTCGCTTCCTGTTCCAAAGACGACAATGCAGCGCCACAGGCCGTTAACGAAGAAGAAGTAATTACAACCGTAACGGCAACATTTACCGGCGGCGGACAGGTGATTACATTAGTGTCCCGTGATCTGGACGGAGACGGTCCTAATGCACCGGTAGTAACGGTTTCGGGTAATTTCCAGGCCAATACTACCTACAACGGTACGCTTACTTTTATGAACGAAGCTGCCTCTCCGGCTGAAGATATCACTCCGGAAATCATCGAAGAAGGTGTGGATCACCAGATTTTCTATAGAAAAACCGGTAATTTAAATGCTTTCGAATATGCCGCTACTGCTGATAATTTTGACAGCAACGGAAAACCAATCGGATTAAAATCGGTATTTACCACAACAAATGCTGCTTCCGGAACGGTTACCATTACCTTAAGACATTTACCAAATAAAAACGGTGCCGGAGTTTCTGGCGGTGACATTACCAATGCTGCCGGTGGAACGGATGCTGAAGTTACTTTCCCGGTAACGGTGCAATAATTTTAAAAAAAGTTATAAAACATCCAAAAAAGTGCTGCCTTAAAAACAGCACTTTTTGATTTTAACGAAACGATAACAATTGTTTCCTTATTTTTGTTAAAAAAACTGATGAAAAAAACAATAACAGCCATAGTTGTGGTTTGCAGTTTATCTATGAATGCACAAACGTCCAAAAGTACGGGTAAGCTAAAATACCCGGAAACCAAAAAAGTTGAAACCGTTGATACGTATTTCGGCACTAAAGTAAATGATCCTTACAGATGGCTTGAAGATGACCGCGCTGCCGAAACCGAAGCATGGGTTAAAGCTGAAAATAAGGTTACCTACAATTATTTAGAGCAGATTCCTTTTCGTAATGCTTTAAAAGCGAGAATGGAAAAATTGTGGAACTACGAAAAAATAGGTGCTCCTTTTAAAGAAGGAAATTACACTTACTACTATAAAAATAACGGTTTGCAAAACCAGTCGGTATTGTACCGCAAAGATGCTGCCGGTAAAGAAGAAATATTTCTGGATCCGAACACCTTTTCAAAAGACGGAACGACTTCTTTAGGTGGTCTTGATTTTTCTAAAGACGGCTCAAAAGTGGCCTATGCGATTTCTGAAGGCGGAAGCGACTGGAGAAAGGTGATCATCATGGATGCCCTTACCAAAAAAGTAATTGAAGATACTTTGGTTGATGTAAAATTCAGCGGTGTATCCTGGAGAGGAAATGAAGGTTTCTACTATTCCAGTTACGACAAACCGGCCGGAAGTGAACTATCGGCTAAAACAGACCAGCACAAGCTGTATTTCCATAAATTGGGAACTTCTCAAAAAGAAGATAAAGTGATCTTCGGACTGGATCAGAAAAGAAGATATGTAGGTGGTGCCGTTACCGAAGATGATAAATATTTAGTAATTACCGCTTCAACATCTACATCAGGAAACGAATTATACATTAAGGACCTTTCAAATCCGAACAGTCCTATCGTTACTATAGTAGACAACTTTAACAGCGACAACTACATCATTGAAAACGAGGGAACAAAACTATTCATCGTTACCAATTTAAACGCGCCAAACAGACGTATTGTAACGGTTGACATTAACAATCCGAAACCGGAAAACTGGAAAAACTTTATTGCCGAAACAGAGAATGTACTTTCGCCGTCTACTGGTAGCGGTTATTTCTTTGCCAACTATATGAAAGATGCTGTTTCTATTGTAAAACAATACGACTACAGCGGAAAATTAGTTCGTGAAGTACAATTACCGGGCGTAGGTAGTGCCGGAGGTTTCGGAGGCAAAAAAGATGCGAAAACATTATACTATTCTTTCACCAATTATATCACACCGGGAACTACGTATGCTTTCGATCCGAACACCGGAAAATCGACGGTATACCAAAAACCAAAAGTAGATTTTAACAGTGAGGACTATGTTTCCAAACAAGTATTCTATACCTCAAAAGACGGTACTAAAATCCCGATGATCATCACCCATAAAAAAGGATTAAAACTGGATGGTAAAAACCCGACGATCCTTTACGGATATGGCGGATTCAACGTGAGCTTAACCCCAAGTTTCAGCATTGCCAATGCGGTATGGCTGGAAAATGGCGGTGTTTATGCTGTACCAAACTTACGCGGTGGTGGTGAATATGGTAAAAAATGGCATGATGCCGGTACGAAATTGCAAAAGCAAAATGTATTTGACGATTTTATCGCTGCGGGTGAATACCTGATCGCTCAAAAATATACGTCTAAAGATTTCTTAGCAATCCGCGGAGGATCTAATGGCGGATTATTGGTAGGAGCAACCATGACCCAACGTCCGGACCTTATAAAAGTCGCTTTACCGGCTGTGGGTGTAATGGACATGCTGCGTTATCATACGTTTACATCCGGAGCAGGATGGGCTTACGATTACGGAACAGCGGAAGACAACAAAGAAATGTTCAATTACCTGAAAGGATATTCTCCGGTTCACAATGTAAAAGCTGGCGTACAATATCCGGCAACTATGGTTACTACAGGTGATCATGACGACCGTGTCGTTCCGGCACACAGCTTTAAATTTGCTGCAGAATTACAGGAGAAACAAACCGGAACAAATCCGGTATTGATCCGTATCGACATTAACGCCGGTCACGGTGCCGGAAAATCGGTAGCGGCTACTATCCAGGAAAATGTAGACATCCAGGCTTTCACCCTTTTCAACATGGGCATCACAAAATTGCCAAACCTGAAAAAGTAATAAGCGGATTCCATAAAAATAAAAACGCACTTCAATTGAAGTGCGTTTTTCATTATATAACCAAATAAATAGAAAAAATGACCGTATTAAAAACGGTTATCACCGTCAAGCAGGTTCCCTAATCCGCCCAAAAGGCTTCCTTCTTCCCTGCTCTTTCCTCCGGCTCTCGGGGCAGAAGCAATAATTCTGTCGGCCAGACGGCTAAACGGTAACGATTGTACATACACAATCCCCGGTCCGCGAAGTGTCGCAAAAAACAATCCTTCCCCTCCAAAAATGGAGTTCTTTATCCCTCCGATAAATTCAATATCATAATCGATATCTTTGGTAAAACCAACGATACATCCGGTATCTACTTTTAGTATTTCACCGGCCTGTAATTCTTTTCGTGCCAGTGTTCCCCCGGAATGTACAAATGCCATTCCGTCTCCTTCCAGTTTTTGCATGATAAAACCTTCACCTCCGAAAAGTCCGGTTCCTAATTTTCTTGAAAAGTCAATCCCAATGGCAACACCTTTGGCTGCACAAAGGAAAGAATCTTTCTGGCAGATGAATTTTCCGCCGTATTTCATTAAATCAATGGCTACGATTTTTCCCGGATATGGAGAGGCAAAACAAATCTTGCTTTTTCCGTTATTCTGATTCGTATAAGCCGTCATAAACAAACTTTCGCCTGTCAGTACCCTTTTTCCCGCTGATAATAGTTTCCCGAAAATGCCCGACTGCTGCTGTACGGAACCGTCGCCGAAGATCGTTTCCATTTTAATACCGTTGTCCATCATCATAAAACTGCCCGCCTCAGCTACTACAACTTCCTGCGGATCAAGTTCTATTTCTACATATTGCATTTCTTCACCAAAAATTTGGTAATCGATTTCATGTGCCTGCATAATTGTTTCGTTTTTTGATTTTATAATTAGACGATCACTTCAAAAAAATGTTACAATCAAACATAGCAACATTTTTCTTTACAATTCCCTAACAATTTTAATACCAGTCAATTACTACGTGCTTTTACCTAAAAACAACAAACCGTATTTTTACGCTGAAACGGGATTTGAAAACAACTGAAATTTGTTATCCTAATCTCAAATCAATAACATTATGAAAACTGAAACAGGTTTATTTATCGTATCGTACCGTATCGCATCTCCTAACCTTGGAGCTCCTACATTTGACGTACATTTAGCAGTAAACACTCCGGGAAAATCCGTTACCGGAAAAGGTGTTGTTCGCAATCCTACGGTTAATCCTCCGTTAAACGTATTCACAGAATTACGCGGCGATTTTACTTATATGACTGTAATGCCTAAAGAAACACATATTTTAGTTGTTGCAGAAGGATATCCTCATTTCAATTTCCCTCCACATGCAGGAATTGGTCCGGTTATTTTACCAAACACCAAATTAAGAATGGTATTGGAAGCTGACTGGCAATCCGGTACTGCAAACTACGCTTATGCAGACGACAAAGGAAACTGGCATGAAGTAAATGACGCAGCTGTAACGATTATCAAAGTAAACGAATTTGCTGCGAGCAACTAAGAAACAACGCTGTAATAATTGTAAAAAGCGGATGCTACCAGGGTAACATCCGCTTTTTTATATTTGCGGTATAATGCTAATATTCCAGTTTGCCGATATGGCGCATTACCCTTACGATCCTGTCTTTTCTTTTGTTAATATAGGAAGAAGAATTAGAGGCTTTAAATTTTCGGGGATTCGGAAGAATCGCGGCAATTCCCGCGGCCTCATATTTAGAGAGGTTTTTAGCATCTTTTCCGTACCAGAATTCCGATGCTGCCTGAGCGCCATAAACTCCGTTACCCATTTCGATACTGTTCAGATACACCTCCATAATGCGTTCTTTACCCCAGATAAGTTCTATCAATACGGTAAAATAAGCTTCCAGTCCTTTTCGCAGGTAACTTCTTCCCTGCCAGAGGAAAACATTTTTTGCCGTTTGCTGCGAAATCGTGCTGCCTCCTTTTAATTTACGTCCTTTCTGATTGCTGTCGAATGCTTTTTGCATCGCCTTAAAATCAAAACCGCTATGTATTAAAAAATTACCGTCTTCACTTGCAATAACTGCTTTTTGTAAATTTTCGGAAATATCTTCCAGCGGCACCCAGTCGTGGCTGTGCTCCACTTTGGCATCGGATTCTTTATTCTCTATTGCCCGGATAACCATTAAAGGTGTAAAAGGAACCGGAACGAACTTAAATAGTACGACAAAAAATAAGGATAAAGCGAAGAACCATAGAAACGCTTTGATACAAAAACGGACTACTTTATTCATAAAACTTCTTTTTTCTCCTTTTGGCTTTGTGCTGGTATTTGTTTTTGATGCTTTTTTTACTGCCATTATTCTATTAAAAACAATTATTAGTTTTTTATAACCTTAATTAGTTTTCTTTTTTCATTTGAGGTAATTCTAACAAAATAAACTCCACTTGAATAGTCTGATAAATCTAATTTAACTTCTGTCATATCAAATTTAGAAGCATATAAGACCTGCCCGCTAATATTTACAATTTCAATGCCGGTTAGCACTTCATTATTTTGAATCGTCAGGATATTGTTTGTCGGATTTGGAAAAACTTTCAAATCCTTAAAAGCGAATTTTTCATCAGAAAGTGTGTATGGTGAAAAAGTCAGATTATCTAACAAAGCATTATCTCCCGTTCCTGCATTTGATTTTCCTATGTGTTGAAGAGAAATCTTAATATCTGTACCCAAATATGGTGATAAATCAAATTCAAATGTTTCGAAATTATCCTGATTTGCAGTAACCGGTTTAAGAACATTACCTAATACATTACCATTAACAACCACTCTGAACATCGATTCATTATTATTATCAATATAGGTTTGCTTTAAATCAAATCGCATATATAATGACGTCATGGCATTAGGAATAATTTTCATATTAACCTTTGTAATATTGCTCCCGTTATTTTCCCACACATTCTGTCCGGTTTTCCATACAGCCGGATTACTACTTCCTCTCATCACTAAAAGTTTGTTTGAAGAATTTTCAGGATCGGGCGAATTTAATATTTTAGCATATTCTGTACTTTCTAAAATTACCTTATCGTTAGCTCCATACTGGAAATCAAAAAATTCATTATTTGTTACTATTGTATTGGTATATCCCTCATCTAACCTGAATTGGTCCATTACGCAATTTATACTATTAGAACTCATACCGAATTTGAATTTAAAACTATAGTCTCCTGAAACAATAGGAGTAAATACGAATTTATTGTCTCCATATGCATACTCATACATTAATGCTGATTTTTCCAGTTCAGTTTCCATTGCTTCATTGGTATTTCCTCTACCAACACTTGAATATAAAAAATGATTCCCATATTGATAGCTAACCCTTGTTTTCATACTAAATGTGTATGTAGTACCTGCAGTTAATCTAAAAAGTGGCGTGAAAAAATACTGAGAGATGGTTCCGTTATTAAACCAGATATAGGATGTATCACCATAACCGGTTAATAAATAATCAAAGCTGTAACCTCCTGAACCAGGTGTGAGTTGTTGCGGAACATTCATGGATACAAATTCAGGATTTATCGTTTTAAAACAATTCGGTAAGATATTATTGCCATAAGAAGGCATTGAATTAAAATTCTCTCCCCATGGCAGACTAATCACTTCTTCGCATGTTGTTCTAAATTTTTTAGGTCCCACAATAATACTTTCTCCTGTTAATCCGCATATTGTTTTCACATAGTAATCATATCCGGTATTAGGAATTAGCCCAGAAATAAGTATCTCGCTTCCGGAATTGGAAACTATTGTTCCGGTTCCCATAGCAAAGCCTGTTGGTCCAAATTCGATCTGTGAATTCTGAACATAATCGTAAACAATCAATGCAGAATCACTATTTACGTTTTTTGCTAAAATATTAGTAGGCTCTAAACAGAGAGGAATTACATCATAATAGATATCATCGATAAATATATAAGTATAAGTATCATTTCCTCCGTGTAAAAATGTAATATGCTTATTTGTTCCGGAATAATTAGAAAAATCAATATTAAATTCTTTTCCAACAAGCGGAATATCATTCAAACTTATAGTTGTATAAGGCTCAAAAGTTGTATAATCCAATGGATTTTCAATAGTTCCTACAATTAGATTTGTTTCTCCGCCATCTCTTTTAGCCCAAAATTTAACACGCTTATCATTACCAAAATCAGCTAAATAAGGAGATGACAGCATTCCGGGTTTATGATGTATTCCGGAAGCTGCATTATTGCCATAATAACTCAATTGGGCTGCATTAGGATTACTATTAATAGTTTCAAATGGAACATATTTTAGTAGTCCGGCAACATTAGCATTTGAAGGAGTCCAACAAAAATTTTGAATACCAGACGGCGTATTATTCTCTGAAGCATTATACTGATCAAAATTTTCGGAAAAAGGCGTTGAAACCGCACAGGAATTTCTGAAAGCATATTTTTCACTCCAATCACCATAAATACCATTTCCGCAATTATTTCTAACTCTAAACTCATATTTAGCGAATGGTATCAATCCTTCCAGTTGATAAGGATTTGAATTTACAGAAATAACCGTTCCGGAACCAGGAGTGAATCCCATTGAACCATATTCAATCTCCCAGGAATCTATATTAGCTGTTTGATTAGTAGTCCACTCCATCTTTACACTGTTATTACCCGACTGATATGCTCTTAAGCCTGTTGGCGTAGCACATTCAACCGAATAATACCTGAAATCGTCCAAATATATTATATAATCTCCGTTTGTTGATTTTTGCCTGATTCCAATATATTTATCTTGTCCGCTATACCCTGAAAAATCAACGGTATATTCCTTCCATTGATTTTCAACAAATGTGCCTGAAATATCGCGAAAAGGCGTAAATGTTGTATAATCATTCGGATCTGATAACGTTCCTATTGTTAATCCTTTAAATAAGGCATAACTATTTTGTTTGCAATACATCCAAAAGGATATTTTTTTGAAGTTATCAAAATCAATTAGTCTTGGTGTTACCAGAATATTTTTCGCACTGACATTTGGATCAGGTGCATTTATTTGATTTCTATGCATAATGGCCTTAACTCCGGAATGTGTACTTATGGGTTGCCCCGGAACATTCTGAGCTACTTTTATAAATATGTTTTCATTCCAGTATCTATTCGTAAATTGTGGTGTCAATCTCCTCCAGCAAGAATTGTTTACTTCAAAATCATCATTCTCAAAATCAATACTGTATCCTGAAACAATTCCTTCACATCTTGTTTTAAAATAACCTCTATCTGACCAACTACTAAAGTTTGCACCACATTTAGTTCTCACATAAAAATCATATTCTGTATTCCCTGACAATTGATTGATCTGAAACGGATTTGAGTTCACCGTTATCAATGTACCCGTCCCTGACAGGAATCCGGTCGGCCCGTACTCAATCTGCCATTCATGAACCGGATTATCATAATCATCCCATTTTACTATGGCAGAATTATAATCGGTCATAGTAACATTTAAATTTGTAGGCTCCTTACAGTCAGGAATATTCCCGTATACAAAATCGTCGATAAAAAAATTACCTCCTGAATTAAGATAGTCCATTGGATCGATACCTACTTTCAAAGCGATATAATGATGATTCAATTCATTGTTATAATTATCAAGATATACTATATGCTTTTTCCAATACCTGTTCTTATGCTGCCCTCCTATTTCATTCATTTCACCTGGCGCAATGGTTTTAAGAGGAGTAAAAGTTGTCTCTTCATTTGGATTGGACATGGTTCCAATGATAATAGGATGAGAATTATAATTATTAAATCCGTTCGATATTAAATAGAACGCTATTTTTTTATTATCATCTAAATCCTGTATGTAAGGTGTAATAAGGTAAGCTTTTTGATCTGCTGTTGACCCACCAATATTAATATTTATTAGTTTACTGCCTGTTCTGGGCAGAACAGAAAGATATAAATTTGTCGAAATCTGACTAATACTGCCGCTCCCTTGTGTTAAACCTGTCCAACATGGATCTAAATATTCCGTTTCCAAAAAAGAAGTTGAATATCCTTCTGTCAAAGGAGTACATATCGTTGTAAAAGGAATTACAGATGACCAGTTTGAATATAGACCTCCTCCGCAATTAGCTCTGATTTTCACTTCGTAATTCGTATTTCCGGATAAATTTTCAAGAACAACCGGATAATTAGTCGTTGTGAAAACATTTGTGATCCCATTTTTTAAATTCTTTAAACTTACTTCCCGGGCATCTTGTCCTGAAGCTGTAAAATTTAATTGAGCTGTATCCTGTGAAATATCAGAAACATTGACATTTGTAAGATCGAAACAATTAACAGACTGTTCATAACTAAAATCATCAAAATAAACCGTTCCGTTATTCCCTGAACTTTTAACAGCAATATACTGGTCTTCAGAATTATAATTATTCATAAATACAGTCTCCTTCACAAAAGCACTTCCATTATTATACGTAACTGTTTTTAAAGGATGAAATGTCGATGGATCATACGGATTGGTTATTGTCCCATAAATAACTTTTGAACTATTCGATGTAGCCACGTAAAATGAAAACTTCTTATCAGTAGCCAAATCTGTGATTTTCGGAGACACCAACATTAACCCACGATCTCCACTCCATGAATAAAATAATGATTTTCCGGCTGTACCATTATATAAAAAATTTGTTTCTAAGATATTACTACCATTAATCGACGTTGTATTTTCTAATCTGTATCCTCTCCATCCTTCACTAATAGCCGAAGAATTAAAATCATAGCTATATCCGGTAGATTTACTTATCAAATCATATTCTTCGTTTACCGTAACGGGTTCCGACCATTCACTCCACCAATAAGCCATCAGGCTCTTTACAGAAAAATCCATTTTTACAAATGGATTTAACCTTAATGTATAGGAATTACTATTTATATTTGAATTAATCTGAGTATAGACAGAGTCTGACGTTGGTTTATATTTTAATTGCCAAAAATTATATACGTTAGTTACCTTATAATTCCCTGAAATATCCAATACTGCATTATGCTGAGATTGCATATTAGTTTGAGAAAAAAGAAATAAAAATGCAAATAAGGCTTTGCTGACCAAGTATTTTTTCATCATGTTTTTATATTAAATCTGCTAATTCCTGATCAATTAAACTGCCGATAGCGACACCCATTCCGCCCAGACGAACCCCACAATATACGTTTTGTGACAATTGCTGTACTATTGGGTTTTTATGGGAACCCATTCCCATAATACCGCTCCAGCGATGTTCGATACGGACTTCCTGACCGGGCAAAATTACATTTTTTAACAATGTTTCCAATCGGTTTTGAATTAATTCTGTTTCCCCGAATTGCGTGGTAGTCTCTCCTTCAAAGTCCAGATTTCGTCCGCCGCCAAAAAGAATCCTGTCGCCGATATTCCGGAAATAATAATAACCGCTGTCTATATGAAAGGTTCCCCGGATATCTAAATTCGGGATGGGCGCTGTGATCAGTACCTGTGCCCTTGCCGGACGAACGGCACCGTTAGTGAGCGTTCCGGCAAATCCGTTGGTGGCAAACAGCAATTTCTTTGTGGTAAAAACAAAGTCATTCGTGTTCACTTCAACCCCGTTTCCGTTATCATGATAACCGGAAACCGTCTGGTAATTTAAAATAAGTATATTGTTTACAACGGCTTCTTTCAGCAGTGCCTGCATCATGTTACCGGTATCGATCTGCCCTTCAAAAGGGTTAAAGATCAGGTATTCCTGAATGCCTTTAAAATCAAAACGGTCTACTTCTTTTGAAAAAACATCCGCACGAAAGAGCGGTTTTAATACCTCATTTATAAAAGGCAGTTTTTGCAGGCATTCCGTATACGAAGCTTCATCATCTTGTAAAAAGAGTTCATAACCGCCATAAGGTTTAAAATCAATCACGGAATCACCCAGCCGTTTGCGGAGCATTTGCAGCCCTTGCCAGCGTTTTTGGATGAGTCCGATAACCTCTTCTTCGGTATGATTTTTTAAATCCTCAATAATTTCCGAAAGGCTGCCAAAACAGGCAAAACCGGCATTTTTAGTGCTGGCTCCCTGCGGAAGCGGCCCTTTTTCGAGTATGATGATCTTGCTATCGGGAAATTTTTCACGAAGCCGTAAGGCGGTATGAAGGCCAACGATTCCGCTTCCTACCACGGTATAATCCACATTGGAAAACCAGTTCTTTACTTCCCAATAACTAAGGTTAAGCATTAGCTTCTTTTCTCTTTTATTTTGTTTTTAAAGTAATTGATCGCCAAAGGTGACGTCGATACCACAATAATGATGATGATGATGTATTCAATATTCGCTTTCAGATCCAGGTTGTGATTGTCCAGCAAATAACGATACAGGTAATGTCCTGAGAAGATCAGTACAAACGACCATAACACCGAGCTTACGATGTTATAGAACATAAATTTCTTTTTCTCCATTCTCACAATCCCGGCTACAATAGGAGCAAATGTTCTCAGGATTGGTAAAAAACGGGCAAATATGATTGCTCTTCCTCCGTGTTTTTCAAAAAACAAACGGGATTGAATCAGGTATTTTTTCTTAAACCAAAAGTTATCTTCTTTAGAGTACAGGAAGTGGCCACTTTTTGCACCAAACCAATACCCGAATATATTTCCGATAATTCCGGATATCGCTACCAAAGTAGAAAGCAGAGCCACATTGGCAAAATCGCCTTTAATATCAAAAAGCTCTTTCATTAATACTTCGCTGTAAATTCCGGAAAGGAATAACAGGCTGTCACCCGGCAAAAAGAATCCGGCAAATAAACCGGTTTCTGCAAAAACGATAAACAATACTACATAAATACCAATGTGATGCCCTCCTATTTCTAAGTTAATATAAAATTCAGGGTTCAACAATTGTGTCCACTTAAAGCCTTCCATAATTTTTTTGTGTCTTTTTTATAATATTCGTTTTCGTTTTATTCGCTTGTTTCCCATTTATCTACTGCTGTAGTAGCCAGGGCATTACCCAATACGTTTGTCATACTTCTTGCCATATCGCAGAAATGGTCAATTGGCAGGATCAATGCGATACCTTCCGGCGGGATTCCGAACATCGCACAGGTAGCAACTACCACAATCAGGGATGCTCTGGGTACTCCGGCAACGCCTTTACTGGTTAACATCAATACCAGAAGCATGGTCAACTGTTTTTCTATTGGCATATCAATACCATAAACCTGGGCAATAAAAATACTGGCAAAGGTCATATACATCATACTACCATCAAGATTAAACGAATATCCCAATGGTAAGGTAAAAGACACGATTCTGCTCTGACAGCCAAAACGCTCCAGTTCTTCAACCAGTTTCGGGAAAACCGCTTCACTGCTTGTCGTAGAAAAGGCAATCAGCAACGGACTCTTAATGCGTCGCAGTAATTCCCAAAGGCGTTTTCCTAAAATAATATAGCCAACGGTTAGCAATACTACCCACAGTAAAGCTATTCCTATTGCAAAATCCAGTAAATATTTGGCATAAAGCCCGAAGATCTCGAATCCGTAACTGGCTACTGCCGCCGCCACTGCTCCAAAAACTCCCAAAGGCGCTACCCACATAATATAGGTAACCATTTTTAAAATAACATGCGAAATAACATCCAGTGATTTGATCATCGGTTTCGCCACACGGCCCAATGATGCCAGTGCAATTCCGAACAGGATCGAGAAAATTACAATCTGTAAAATCTCATTGGTTGCCATCGCTTCAAAAATACTTTTCGGAACCACGTGTTTCACAAACTCTTCCAATGAAAAAGACTGTGTTTTTTCCAATAACTCTCCCGCCGATGAAGTGTCCTCCATTTGAATGGATGTTCCTTTCCCGGGTTTAAGCCAGTTTACCAAGATCATCCCCAACAGTAACGACATCAGGGAAGCCGAAATAAACCATCCCATTGCCTTTGCGCCTACACGGCCTACCATTTTCATATCGCCCATTTTCGCAATCCCCACCACAAGTGTGGAAAATACTAACGGTGCAATAATCATCTGAACCAGGCGGATAAAGATCGTTCCCAGTAATTTTATCTTCTCAGAAAATGAATCAATATTATCGATTGCGGTAACCGATTCGTTTTTTGACTTAAACGTTTTATCTAATTTTAAATTGTTGTTCTTTGCCAGAATTGCAGGAACAAAAGCGATCTTTTTTCCGGTTACCACCAAAGGCATCACCTCAGCATCCGGAGCAAGCGTTTTTTGAAATTCTTTATATTCAAGACTGTCTTTTACGACAAACACTTTTTGAGTATGTTTTACCCCATCATTTGTTAAAAAAACAAGTTCATCTTCACCTTGTTTTGCAGGGGTATACCGCAGCGTATTTCCTTTTCCGAAAGAGTTTACCAGAAACCCCAGAAGTATCCCTAATATTAATGATATGATAATCGCAATAAACAGTTTGTTGTTACTTTTCACGTGCCGATAATTTTAGTCCGTGAAAATAGTTATATTTTTCCAAACTTTCCGCCCCTGTTTTCATAAAAAGCGAATTTAACACCCTCTTTTGGCTTCTTTTTTTACAACTAATTTAAAAAAAAGCCCCCTATACCAATTTACCAAAACAAAAAGATAAGATTAAGATAAGGTTCACTTATGCGCTTTTTTATTTTAATTAAATGAAAATGTTAAAATACCTTTGTTATACCATGAATTAACCTAAAACACTACCAACTTATGAAGCGTAAATTACTTTCGTTTGCTTTATTAGCAATAACAAGTTTTTCCTTTGCCCAAAGCGGAAACTCTTTCTGGAAAGTGTCTTCAAAAAAAAGTAGCCAGACTACTTTTGAAAAAAGAGCACCACTTCCTACAAAAAACTTGTTTGATCTTGATGTCAGCGGACTAAAAACAGCCTTGTTAAAATCGCCGGACAGATCCTTAACCTATGCAAAATCAACGGTAATAATCGCCTTTCCAAATGCCGATGGTGAACTGGAGCGATTCCGCATGACCGAAGCCTCCGTTTTTGCACCGGAACTTGCCGCGCGTTATCCGGAAATAAAATCATATATTGGTCAGGGAGTCGACGATCCGTCTGCCATTATCCGCATCAGCGTTTCGCCACTTGGCATCCAGAGTATGCGAACAGCTGCCGATAAGCAAACGGTTTTTATAGAGCCTTTTTCTACCGATTTAAAAACATATTCCATTTACAAACGTTCCGACAAAGTAGCCGGATTTACAAAATTTGAATGTGAAGTGCTGGATCATGCCATGTCCAAAGTTGGCGGCTCCGGAGAAGCTTTACGTCCTAATGCAGACGACAGCACGTTGCGGACTTACCGCCTGGCCATGTCTGTAACCGGAGAATACACCACTTACCACGGCGGAACAAAAGCCCTGGCCTTAGCCGCTATTAACAACACCATGACCCGTGTGAACGGTGTTTTTGAAATGGATTTCGGCGTACGGATGGTTTTAATTGCCAATACCGATGCGGTAATCTACACCAGTGCAGGCAGCGATCCGTACGGAAGTACCGATGCCAATTACAACTCTGAATTACAATCCACTCTAACCAGTGTTATCGGAGCAGCCAATTATGATATCGGGCATTTAATGTCGGCTATCGGAAACAACGGTAATGCCGGCTGTATTGGCTGTGTTTGTAAATCCAATAAAGGAAGCGGGTTTACCACCAGTACCATTCCGGTGGGTGACAATTTTGATATTGATTTCGTAGCCCACGAAATGGGACATCAGTTTGGTGCGAACCACACCTTTACATTCAGCAATGAAGGAACCGGTGTACAAAACGAACCGGGAAGCGGAACCACCATCATGGGCTATGCCGGAATTACCGGAGCAACCGATGTACAGGCACACAGCGACCCGTTCTTCCATGCCGTAAGCATACAGCAGGTAACCAATTATATCAAAACAACAACCTGTCAGACCAATACCGCAACCGGAAATGCGGTTCCTACAGCCGATGCCGGAGCCGACTATACGATTCCGAAAGGAACGCCTTTTATGCTAACCGGAGCCGGAACCGATGCCAATGGCGACACTTTGACCTACTGCTGGGAACAAATGAATTCCGGAACCTCAACCACAACATACCCGAGTGTAACCGCTACATCCGGACCAGCCTTTAAATCATTTATACCAACCACATCGGGCGTACGTTATTTCCCGCAGCTGTCTACCGTTAAAACCGGAGCCACCTCATGGAAATGGGAAGCAGTACCAAATGTTGCCCGAACAATGAACTTCCGTCTAACCGTTCGCGACAATCGCGCCGGCGGACCGGCAAACAACAGTGACGATATGGTCGTTACCGTTAATGCCACAGCCGGACCATTTACCGTAAGCGCACCCAATACAGCCGTATCCTGGGCAGCCGGTTCGACACAAACCGTAACCTGGAATGTAGCCGGAACAACCGCTAATGGTGTAAATGCTGCCAATGTGGACATCCTGTTATCAACAGACGGCGGTAATACCTACCCTATCACAATACTGGCAGGAACACCAAACGACGGTACACAAGCCATCACCGTACCGAATAATCCGGGAACACAAAACCGGATCATGGTAAAAGGCTCCAATCATATCTTCTTTGATATCTCCAATGTAAACTTTACCATTACCGGCGGCACTGGCGGCGATACTCAGGCTCCTACTGCGCCAACAAGCTTAGCCGCTTCCGGAACAACGCAAACCACAACCAATCTTTCCTGGACAGCCGCTACAGATAACGTAGCCGTAACCGGATATGATGTTTACAGAGGAACAACATTGTTAACAACGGTAACCACAACTACCTATACTGCTACCGGACTTACTGCGAATACGGCCTATACTTTTTCCGTAAAAGCAAAAGATGCAGCCGGGAATATCTCTGCAGAAAGCAACATCGTAAACGTAACCACCTTACCGGCTACTGCTGCGTATTGTACCTCTAAAGGAAACAGCGTTGCCGACGAATATATCGGACGTGTGCAGTTAGGAACCATCAACAACGCTTCGACCGGAGGAACGGGGTATTCCGATTTCACCAGTATTTCCACAAACCTGTCAAAAGGAACTGCCTATACCATTACCGTAACACCAACATGGACCGGAACGGCCTATGCGGAAGGTTTCGCTGTATGGATTGACTATAATGGCGACAAGGACTTTGACGATGCCGGAGAATTGGTTTGGAGCAGAACCGCTTCGACTGCCACACCGGCAACCGGAACTTTCACAATACCGGCAACAGCAATTACCGGAGCAACCAGAATGCGTGTTTCAATGAAATACAACGGGGTTCCAACAGCATGTGAAGCCTTCTCATACGGAGAAGTGGAAGATTATACCGTGAACCTGCAAACCGGAGGCACCACACCGGTTACTTATTGTACTTCTAAAGGAAACAGTGTTTCCGACGAATATATCGGACGTGTGCAGCTAGGAACCATCAACAACGCTTCGACCGGAGGAACGGGTTATTCCGATTTCACCAGCATTTCCACAAATCTTGTAAAAAGTTCTTCCAATACCATTACGGTAACACCAACATGGACCGGTACCGCTTATTCCGAAGGATATGCCGTTTGGATCGACTACAATCAGGATGGTGATTTTGCCGACAGCGGAGAGTTAGTATGGAGCAAAACCGCTTCTACCGCCACACCGGCAACCGGTTCATTCACCGTTCCGGCTACGGCTTTGAGCGGCGCGACCAGAATGCGTGTTTCAATGAAATACAATGCTGTTCCAACATCCTGCGAGGCCTTCTCTTACGGAGAAGTGGAAGATTACACGGTGAATATCGTAAACGCGGCTAAAGAAGACGGCTTCGGAAGAGGCAATACCATAGCCGACATCCAGCTGTATCCGAATCCAACCAGCGATATTTTAAACATCACAGCTGTTTCAGAAAAAGCAACGTTCCGAATCTTCAACCTTTTAGGACAGGAAGTAATGAACGGAAGCATAAACAACAACATTGTTAATGTGAACACCATCACTTCCGGAAATTATATTCTGGAAATAAATGATAACAACACTGTTGTCAGCAAACGTTTTATCAAGCGATAAGTTTAAAACCGATTGATTCCTGAAAGCGACCTTAACTACATAAGGTCGCTTTTTTTTACGGCACAACCTCCTTTCGGATAGCAATAAAATGTTTACTTTTAAGGTTTCTTTTTAAAAAAATAAATACCCAATGAAAAAACTCCTTATTTTAACCCTTGGTATGATGGGACTAACAGCCGCAGCACAAGAGACCTTAACACCGGATTTACTCTGGAAATTAGGCAGACTTTCCCCTATCGGGATTTCTAAAGACGGGAAGAATATTGTTTATAAAGTGGCAACTCCTTCTATTGAAGAGAACAAATCCAACGCTAAATACTACACCATTCCTGTTAATGGCGGTGTTGCAACAGAAGTTCCGGATGTAAAAGACCTGGTTGCCGACAAAAACCTGTCGCCGGATGGCAAATACATCCTGTCACACAAAGAAGTAAAAGTATCCCGGGTATTAGGAAAAGATTTTTATCCGGAACTAAAAAAATCGGAAGCTCAAATTTATAACGAACTGGATTACCGCCATTGGGATACCTGGAATGACGGAACACACAACCACGTTTTTTATGCTGAAAATGCCGATAAGGCAAAAGCGATCGACATCATGAAAGACGAACCGTATGATTCACCTCAAAAACCTTTCGGTGGTGATGAAGATTATATCTGGTCACATGACGGTTCAAAAATCATTTATGTTTCCAAAAAACAATACGGAACCAACTATGCGATCAGCACCAATACTGATCTGTACGAATATGACATCAACACTAAAAAAACAAGAAACCTTACCGATGAAAACATGGGATACGATACGCATCCGATGCTTTCACCAAATGGTGACTTAACGTGGCTGCAAATGAAGCGCGACGGCTATGAGGCCGATAAAAATGACATTATCGTACGCTACAAAGAAAAAGACATCAATTTAACCGCAGCCTGGGACGGAACTGTGGACAGTTTTAAATGGAGTGCCGATGGTAAAAAGGTATATTTCATTGCCGCTGTTGACGGAACCAAACAACTTTTTGAAGTAAACTTCCCGGGACTGACTAAAATCGCTGTTCGCGTGACGCAAATTACAAATGGTGATTTCGATGTTAGCGAACTTATTGGTGTTTCCGGAAACAATGCTATTGTTACGAGAACCGACATGAATCATGCGCCGGAAATTTATGCTTATGATTTAAAGAAAAAAACATGGAAACAGCTAACTACTGTTAACAACGATCTTTATGGCAAACTGACTTTAGGTAAAACCGAAAGACGTTATGTAACCACAACAGACGGTAAAAAAATGCTGGTATGGGTGATTTTACCGCCAAACTTCGACAAGACTAAAAAATACCCTACGTTATTATATTGCCAGGGCGGACCGCAATCGGCTTTAACACAAAGCTATTCTTTCCGTTGGAATTTCTCCCTGATGGCTTCACAGGGTTATATCATTGTAGCGCCTAACCGTCGCGGTATGCCGGGCCATGGGGTGCAGTGGAATGAACAGATCAGTAAAGACTGGGGCGGACAGGTAATGGACGATTATCTTTCGGCTATTGACGATATGGCAAAAGAGTCTTATGTGGACAAAACCCGTTTGGGAGCTGTTGGCGCGAGCTACGGAGGATATTCGGTATTCTACCTTGCCGGTATTCACAAAAACCGTTTTAAAACATTCATCTCACACTGTGGTGTGTACAACCTGGAAAGCATGTATGGTACCACCGAAGAAGTATTCTTCAACAACTGGGATCATGGCGGGCCTTACTGGCAGGAAAACAATGTAGTTGCACAAAAGGCTTACAACCAGTTTAACCCTATAAAACTGGTAAACAACTGGAATACTCCAATCATGATTATCCAGGGAGGAAAAGATTACCGTGTGCCGATCGGACAAGGACAGGAAGCCTTCCAGGCAGCACAGCTAAAAGGTATTAAGAGCCGTTTTATGTATTTCCCGGAAGAAAACCACTGGGTTACAAAACCTCAAAATGCTTTGGTATGGCAGCGTGAATTCTTTAAATGGTTAAAAGAAACATTATAAAATAAAAAATCCCTCAGGTAATTCCTGAGGGATTTCTTTTTAAGGTTGTATTCAACTATTTTTTAACCATCTTGAACGTCTCTTTACCGGCTCCGGTATTTGCCTGAACAACGTAGTTACCGCTGGCCAGACCGGAAATGTCGATTTGTCCTTCATTAGCATTCACTTTCGTTTCAAGTACTTTTTGACCTAAAAGGTTAAACACCGCTACGTCTGAAACCGTTTCATGACTGGAAAAATGCAATACATTTTCTGCCGGATTCGGATAATATTTAACGACTGCTGCTTTTTCGAATTCGCTGGTTGCAAGAACACCATTCACCACCAAAGCATCTACTGTAGTCGAATAACCATAATCGGTTTCTACCTCAACAGCGATCTGATATGTTGCAGAAGGATCCGGAAGTGCAATATCTCCCGAAGAAGTCCAGGCAGTAACATTAGAATGGAATTCTGCAATTTGTACCCAGGCAGAAGTAGCAGAAGTTCTGTAAAAGATTCGCAACCAGTTTTGATCCGGATTCCAATAAGGATTTCTGAAATGGAAACTTACCGTAGGGTTTGTCACACCGGATAAGTTCAATACCGGGCTCACTAATTTCGTCTTATCAAAAAGATGGGAAGTTCCCGGGTAATTGGCAAATTTCACGCCTTCATAAGCACTCACTCCTGTTCCGCCTGTAGAAGGCGAGGTAGCAAATGTCCATGACATATTATTCACTTCATAAATCTGAGTCCAGCTGCCGCGGGTTGGCGAACTGTCTTCAAATGTTTCCATCCAGGGAAAAGTGGAAATCTGGGCATTCGCCGCAACAGTAAAAACAAATAGTAAAACAGTCAGGCTGCACTGTTTTAAGAAAGGGGTAAAAAACAAATGCTTGGGATAGTTTTGCTTCATAATTAATGATTTTTAATTTATTAATATTATTTCAAATGTATTAAAATTTTTATAATACAACAGAAAAACAAACTTTTTCATAAACTATCAATAAAAAACAATTCACAAAAATCACAAAACTCTAAAGAATAGTCCCAAAACATTGTTTTTATGAGTCGTCCTAAAATAGGTTGACAGATTTTAGAATAAAAATATATTAACCAGTCAGGTTTACCTGGCTGGTTTTTTCATGTATAAAATTAGGCGTTTTCATCATTAAACTCAAATGAGGTCTTTTAGCATTATACGTTTCTATCGCTGTTTTTATAAGCTTTCCTAAAGTCTGACCATCTTTGCATTTATAAAACAAGAATTCGTTTTTTAAAATTCCGTTTATTCTTTCAGCTAAAGCATTTTGATAACAATCATATCCGTCAGTCATAGAGGGTGTAATACCGTTTTTAGCTAATACTTCCTGATAAATTTTAGAACAATATTGTAATCCTCTATCGGAGTGATGTATCAGGGGTAATGTTGATTTCCTATTCTGTATAGCCATTTTTAATGCCTGTACCACATTTTCAGAACTCATATCATCACTCAGCTTATACCCCATTATTTTTCTGCTATAAGCATCAGTAACTAAAGACAGATAATGGGTTTTCCGGGATGATTTGACATAAGTGATGTCGCTTACATATACCTGTTCAGGACGTTTAATCTCACACTCTTTCAAAAGATTTTCGTACTTGTGTAGCCAATGTTTAGAATAGGTAGTTTTAGTGTAACTCTTCATTGGTTTAACAAGTAACTTCTCCCTTCTTAGATAACCAAATAAGGCATCACGACCTATCTTTACACCCTGTTGATCAAATTGCTTCGAAAGTAGGTAATATAGTTTACGTGTCCCTATACGTGGCATTTCCAATCGCAAAGAAAGAACCAGATGCTTTACTTTGAGTAACTCAGATTCCCGATCGAGGATTCTTTTTTGTTCCTGATATATAGCTTGCCTACTTATCCCAAACAATCGGCAACTTTTGGACAAACTTATTCCTGCTCCTTCCCGGAGTCGGAAGATGGTTTGGGAGAAAACTTTTTTCGGATCTGGGTTCCGTACTGACTATCAGAAATGTCGATCATCGTATTGAGGATCTTATTTCGAAGCTTCTCATCTGCCAGTTCTTTCTCTAATCGTTTAATAATCTGAGCCGGGGTTTCTTTAGATTTAGACATAAATAACAGATTTGGTTTACTCCAGTCTAAGTTACCATATTTTCGAAGCCAAACCAAAACAGTACTTCTGCCTTGGATACCGTAAACAGTTTGAGCCTGTTTATAGGTCATTTCGCCTTGTTCAACTCGGGAAACTACAGCTAATTTAAAAGCCATATTATAATCCTTTTGAGTACGCTTAACTCGCGTTGTTGTTGTGTCTTTCATAATAAGTCGATTTTGTGTCAACTTATTTCAGGACGGGACATTATAAAGAAAAAAGCCCCAAAGTGTTCCTTTGAGGCTTTTTTCTTTAACAGGCAATTTTAATCTTTAAGTATTTTAAATGTCTGAGATTGTCCGTTTTCGGTATAAAACGTAACGAGATACAACCCGGAAGAAAGATTGTCAAGTCCTATTGCCTGTTCTCCGGAAGCGATTGCACCGCCTTTTATTTTCTGTCCCAGCAACGAATACACTTCATATTGATGCCATGCCGGAGCATTTTCCCAATACAATTTATCTTTAACGGGATTCGGATAAAGATTCAGATCCGCAGCCGTAAATTCGCCGGTTCCCAGCGGACATCCCAACACGAGTTTCGGAAGCAGCTGGTTTGTAGTCGTTCCGTCGCCAAAACGGCCATTGCCGTTATAGCCCCATGCCCATAGGGAGTTATCGTTTTTGATTGCAAACGAGCAAAAGCTACCAGCCGAAACACTTTTCCAGTCATTCTCCGTTCCAACCTGAGTAGGAACCGGTAAGTTAACGGAATTATGTCCGTTCTGGGTAGCAATTGTATTGCCCCATTGCCATAAGGTCCCGTCTGATTTTACAGCAACCGAATGAAATGTACCGTTGGCAATATCCAGCCAGGTATCTGTACCCAGCTGAAAAGGCGTATTTCTATTAGTCGTGGTTCCGTCACCCAATTGCCGCTGGTCGTTTTGTCCCCAAACCCACAAGGTTCCGTTTGTTTTCAATGCCAGCGTATGAGTTCCTCTTGCTGCCGAAATTTTCAACCAGTCATTATCGGTTCCTATCTGTGTGAGCACATACTGAGAGCCATTATTCCCGTTTCCAAGCTGACCGAACTGATTACCGCCGCAGCCCCATAAAGTACCGTTATTTTTTATGACAAATGAACGGAAATAGGAGGCTGAAATTGCCTTCCAGTCATTTGCCGTTCCTATCTGGGTGGGTGCAAAAAGATTGGTATTATTCTGGTAATTCCCCAATTCACCTGCTCCGTTATTGCCCCAGCCCCATAACGTACCGTCATTTTTCAGTGCTAATGTGTGCAGGTTTCCTCCGGATATCGTTTTCCAGTCTGTTGCCGTTCCCACCTGAACGGGAACCAGCCCTTCCGGAGCAGTACCGGCTCCTAATTGCCCTACTTCGTTATTACCCCAGGACCATAAAGTACCGTCCTGTTTTAACCCGACAGTATGCATACGCGCCGGTGCAATTTCTTTCCAGCCAACAGCCGATACAACCTGAATGGGTGCTAATCGTTCCAGTTTTGTCCCGTCACCCAATTGTCCGTACTGATTTCTCCCCCATGTCCATAACGTGCCATCCGGCCGAAAAGCAAAAGAATTTTCATCCGAAGAAAATATCGTTGTGACACATTGTGCATACCCGCTGACAGCAAAGGTTGCCGTTAATAATAAGAGTAGTTTTATTTTCAAAATCGATCGTTATTAAGGTTACACTTCGTACTTTTTTAACAAAAAAGCTATGCAATGTATTACATATTATGCAATGTTTAAAAATAAAATCACTATTTTACACAACAAAAAAGAATTAATTCCTTTAAAATGACACAATATTCACATTTTTATATACATTTTTATTTTCAACCTATACACTTATAACAATCAAATTTTAAATGAATGAAAAGAATACTACTCTGTAGCTGTTTGCTGTTAAACACCCTGGCTTTTTCACAAAATTACCAATGGCAATGGGCGAAAAGCGGCGGCGGAAATGCCAGAGGCCTCAACGAATCCCCGGATGCTTACTGGCAATCTTCGGAACAGATTTTCGACATCATTACCGATAGTGAAAACAATTACTATTACCTGGCAACTATTTCACAGGGCAATACCCATATTGCCGGTCAGCCTGTTACTACATACAACGGCGCAGTAGCCGGTAATGACATCGCAATATTCGCAACGAATTGTGAAGGGGAATATTTATGGAGCCGGATAATCGGCGGCAGTCAGCAGGACACTGCCTATAAACTGGCAGTAGACAACCATGGCGGAATTTATACAGCCGTTAATGTGCTGAACAGCGCCTATGAAGGCTCCAATTTATTCCCACCCCGTTTTAGCGACAACAACAGCCTGCCTTACACCCCGATTGACAACAGCCAGATCAGCGAGGCCTGGAAAACCAGTTTTCTATTAAAATACAATGCTGCTGACGGCAGCTTATTGTGGCGTAAAAATTTGCAGGGCGCCGTAAACAGCCAAAACCGCAATGCCAATGCCTACCAGGTAGCGATTGACAGCAACGGCATCCTACACCTGATGGTAGGCTATAGCAAAGGAACTCATTTAAATGGCGCCATTACCGTTCCCGATACCTTTAGCACTACCTACCAGTACTATATTGTAAAATTTGACGCACAGGGAAATCTGCAGGGAAGTCCTATAGTATTACCGGCAGCCGGTACTTTTCTGGATTACCATACCGATTTCAGATACAATGAAAACCTGAACACCTATTATATAGCCGGTACCCGAAACAATGGTGGCGGTACTTTTCTGCCGCTGGCATACAACAACATCACTATAGAAGGCCGATCGTATGTACTGGCTATAAATGCTGCAAACGGTTCCGAAAGATGGCGCAAAGAAATGAATACTACCGATACGCAATTTGACGACAGTCGTATTTATGATCTTAAAATAGATTCGAATAATGACATTTATATTGGCGGTAAATTCTTTAATACCGGTAATGCGCCCTTGCTTTTCGGCACGCATACACTCAGCAATAATCTTACCGGCAACATTCCTTTTATTTTAAAAATGAACAGCAACGGCGATGTACAATGGAGTAAAGTTCCGAGTGCCTATATTGATCCTTTAGTGGCAACGGGGCGGCATGCTGCCTATGAAGTAGCGCTGAATGGCAATGAAGTTGCTCTGGCTACTCATGGCCGGTCATCGGTTTGGGATGCTTTTTCTATTGACAGACCGCAGGGACACCGGACAGATCCGGTTTTGATCCGGTTCAGCAAACAAAACGGAAACGTCATCGGCCTGCACGATATTATGAGTATGCCGGGGTTTGACGACGCTATCACAGCGGTTACTGCCGATAATGACGGCAACTATGCCGTGGGCGGTTATTTCCGGTATAATCTTTTTTCCAACAATCCGAATAGTATCCCGACATTACTCAACACAGCCGGTACCGGTAGTTATACCGATTTCTTTTTTGCAAAACTGGCCGCAACCGAATGCGGCGTACCGCTGAGCAGTAAAGCGTTTGGAAAAACATCCGCAACATTGTATCCTAACCCATCGACTGATGTGGTTTATATTGACAGCCCGGAAACAATACTCCGCTATGAACTTTACAATCTTTTAGGACAGCGTTTATACAGCAATACGCTGGCGCAAAATGAGCAAAGCATTTCTTTGCAAAATCTGGCTTCCGGCACTTATTTTGTAAAACTGCTAACCCGGCAGGGAGGAAGTATAATCGAAAAAATCATCAAAAAATAACGGCTTTCAGCCTGCCTATAGCCAATGCGGAATACAGTACTCCGCATTGGCTTTCAAAATATTCCGTTTTTAAAAAGCTAAGCACACAGTACTTTCCGGAATAGTTAATTCAAAATTATTCCTATATTTATCGCGTTGATCATCCGGTATTACCGGATCACAGCAACGCTCCCCCAACCAACACAACCGCTCCCTTTTTAATCCGTTTATCCACTGTTAAACGGACAGCATGGTTGTATATCATTATCAGCGCCCCTCGCAAATAACACAGGAAGGACACAAACCTCTTTTCTGATTTAAAAGACTATAAACGAAGAACATAAAAGCCGGAATATTAATATTTAATCTATACACCATGAAATCATCTTCCGAATCAGGCTTTGGAGCCCGGGCGGCTAATGCCGAAAAGTTAGTAACTGCCTTACAGTATTTTGACAACTATCAGCCACAAAAGCCCGGCCAGGGTTTTGCTGCATTCAGCGCGTTACTGCTGATTGTAAAAGAAAAGAATCGTATGGTTGCCGAAAAAAGGCAAAACTATTCGCTGGCGGTCGAAAACCGAAAGCAGCTTTTTACAAGCGGCGAAAATGCCATCCGCAAACTACTTTCCCCTATCAGAGCTACCATCCGGGCCAGTTTTGGAAAAACGTCCAAACAGGCACATGACATTAATAGCATCATTGCAAAAATCAGGGGAACCAATAAAACCTACAATGTTGACAGGAGCAGTATTGAAAACAACGTCAGCCTGTCTTACCGATCGTTTGGTTCGCAGGCACAGTTCTTCTCTGATTTGATTGTTAATCTTGAAAATTTCGGAGCGGCTTATACGCCTTCCAACAGTAATTTGTCCATTACCGCCTTAAAAAACCTACTGGCTGAGGCTACCGAAGCGAATAACCTGCTGATGGCTGTTTATACCGAACTACGTCAGGCAAACAGGAACCGCATTACTGCCCATGCAGAACTGTCTGCCACCGCACAGGGCATCAAGGACAGTGTTAAAGCACAATACGGAACCCAAAAGTCAGAATACCGGCTCATTAAAGGATTCAAAATATAGTTCTTAAAGTGTTACAACTACCGGTAGTATTCCTGATACTACCGGTAGTTTGTTTTCCGGATATTTTTAAGGAAGCATCCCTGACCTAAAACATCACTTCTCTTTAACAAACCACTACATTCCCTTAATCAATACTTACATGATTTAGATATTGTTATGCATCATCATAACTTTCAGCTGCATAAAAACAATCATTCCTTGCATTGCTAAAAATTGTTGTGCATTGTTATCATTTTCTCATACACTTTCTCAGCAAATCATTGCATTATCAAAAGCAACTTGTGCATCGCGTTATCACTTTATCGTTTTATCAGTTGTATTAAATGAAAGAAAATACTTTTCACAAAAGTGAACAAAAGCATAAATAACTGTTAAATTTTAGTTTCCCGTGTAACAAGATTATAATTTCGGACTCCAATTAGAGAAATCAAAAAAATTAAATTATGTACAATTTTTCAATTAAACCGGTTGTATTGGCTTCTGCCTTACTGATGGGTTTAAGTTCCGGATTCGCACAGGACAACTTAGTAAATGCTTTAAAGAATAACGCGAGTTCAAACAGTAAAGAATCGTTTAAATTTACAGACGTAATTAATCTTGAGAACACTTCTATCAAGAACCAGGGTTCATCCGGTACTTGCTGGAGTTATTCGGCTAACTCTTTTATCGAATCAGAAATGATCCGAATGGGAAAACAGCCGGTTGAATTATCCCAGATTTTCTCTGCGCGTAATGCGTATGTAGAAAAGGGAAAAATGTATGTTCGTATGCATGGTGCCGTTACTTTAGGTGATGGTGGTGCTTTTCACGATGTTATGAACATGTACCGTAAATATGGTGCTGTTCCGCAAAGTGTTTATACCGGGTTAAACTACGGAACTGACAAAAATAAATTCTCAGAAATGAGCGCTATCATGGAAGGCGTATTACAGGCGGTTGTAAAGAATCCTAACGGAGAATTAACACCAAACTGGGAAAAAGCATATACTTCTGTTGTAGATTCTTATTTAGGCCAGGTTCCGGCTTCTTTTGATTACAAAGGAAAAAAATATACCCCGCAATCTTTCGCTAAAGAAGTTGTAGGTATTAATCCTGACGATTATGTAGAAATCTCTTCTTTACAGGAATATCCTTATTATACTAAATTCACTTTGTTAGTACCGGACAACTGGGCTTTTGACCAGGTTTACAATGTTAAAATGGACGAATTAACAGAGATCATTGACAACGCTGTTAAAAAAGGATACACTGTTGCATGGGCTGGTGACGTGAGCGAAAAAGGATTCAGCTGGAAAAATGGTGTTGCCTTTGTACCGGAGAAAAACTTTGCAGACATGACAGCAGAAGAAAAAGCAGACATGTTTAACGGTCCAAAACCGGAAATGAAAATTACCGAGGAATTACGTCAGAAAGCTTTTGACAATTATACAACTACAGACGACCACGGTATGCACATCGTTGGAATCGCTAAAGACCAGAACGGTAAAGAATACTATATCGTGAAAAATTCATGGGGTGTTAGCAATGACTATAAAGGGTATTTGTATATGAGCAAAGATTTTGTGAAATACAAAACTACAGACTTCATGGTTCACAAATCGGCTTTACCGGCGGCTATCGCAAAAAAATTAAAAGTATAAATACTATCATCATCAATCAAGAAAAATCCCGGGGCATGCTCCGGGATTTTTCTTTAATACTAATTCTAAAAAAATGCAGTTATATTTATACAAAACTTTAGTATATGCGGATAAAAAAATATTTCCTGTGTTTTTTGCTTATTTATTTCATTTTTCATCTTTTCAGCTTCCTGTTTGCATTGGTCTTAAACCCAATCGTTTTCTGGTCGGCTAAAAACCTTTTCCATATCGGTTATACTTTTGAGGCAAGAGGTTACGGTAGCGGTGATTATACTTATAAATACATTGAAACGTTCTGGCATCTTTGCCTGAGTTTTATCCTGGCCTTTCCGTTAAGCATGCAGCTCAGCCAGCTTAAGGACAAGAATATCTATAAAGCACTGGCCTATTTTTTCCTGGTGTTGCTTCGGGTTTACCTTGCTTTTTATATGCTTGTTTATGGATTCAGCAAGGTGTTTCCTTTTCAATTTCCTCCTGTTCATTATTTCAGACTGGCGCAGCCTTATGGCGAATCGTCACCAATGGGTCTTGCCTGGACCTTTATGCAGTATTCTCCCTATTACACGGCTTTTACCGGCCTTGCAGAAATAATCGGAGGGTTGCTGTTGCTGCACCGGAAAACCGTCACACTGGGCGCTGTTATCCTTACCGGAGTTATTTCGAATATTGTGATGATGAATTTCTGCTATGATATTCCGGTAAAGCTGAATTCGATGCACATGCTGCTTGCTGCCCTGATCCTGTTATTGAATGACCGCAAGCGGCTGCTTTCGTTTTTTATACAGAACAAACCAACCGTAGCATACGAAGCTCCTTATAATCTTAAAGACAAACGAACAGAGAAGCTCCTGGAAATGGTAAAAACAGGGTTTAAATTATTATTGTTTGCCGGTATTTTTACCGCCTATACCCTTTCGTATATAAAAATGTCAAATCAGGAAGAAAACAATCCGGAATTATTCGGGTTCTATGAAGTGAAGGCCTCCGACAAACCGGTACCTTATGTGAGTTTCGTTTTTGAAACCTATAACGGTGCACAGATTCGCTATACCAATAATGAAGAGCAAAAATTCAATTCAAAGATTGACAGTATTGCGCATACCATCCAATTGTTTTCTATTGAAAAGGACAGCACCGTAACGCCCAAAGAAGTGAGCTTTCAGTATACGAAAACCAAAGACGGCTTAATACTGAACACAAAAGATACGGTCAAAATAGAGTTAAAGCTAAAAACAAAAGAAGATTTCCTGCTTACAAACAGGGGATTTCATTGGATAAATGAAACGCCTTTTAACCGTTAAAACAAAAAGCCTCACGAATTTGTGAGGCTTTTTTATAACAACAAGTTGTTTTTATTCTGTTGGATCTTTCATTACAAAACTCTCCATGAATTTTGTAGTATAGTTACCCGCTACATAATCCGGCTCATCCATTAATTGTCTGTGGAACGGAATGGTAGTTTTAATTCCTTCGATTACGAATTCATCCAAAGCACGTTTCATTTTATTGATCGCTTCTTCTCTGGTTTGTGCCGTTGTAATTAACTTGGCAATCATTGAATCATAATTTGGCGGAATGGTATATCCTGCATAAACGTGAGTATCCAAACGTACTCCGTGTCCTCCAGGGGAATGTAAAGTCGTGATTTTTCCAGGTGACGGACGGAAATCGTTATAAGGATCTTCCGCATTGATACGACATTCGATAGAGTGCAATTGCGGTAAATAGTTTTTACCGGAAATCGGCACACCCGCAGCTACTAAAATCTGCTCGCGGATTAAGTCATAATCAATTACCTGTTCTGTAATAGGGTGCTCTACCTGAATACGGGTATTCATTTCCATAAAGTAGAAGTTTCTGTGTTTGTCAACAAGGAACTCTACTGTACCGGCACCTTCATATTTAATATATTCGGCTGCTTTAACGGCTGCTTCACCCATTTTTTCACGCAATTCATCGGTCATGAATGGCGAAGGTGTTTCTTCCGTTAATTTTTGGTGACGACGTTGAACCGAGCAGTCTCTTTCAGAAAGGTGACAGGCTTTTCCATAAGAATCTCCAACAATCTGGATTTCAATATGGCGAGGCTCTTCGATCAGTTTTTCCATATACATACCATCGTTTCCGAAGGCAGCCCCAGCTTCCTGACGGGCGCTTTCCCATGCTTTCAGAAGATCTTCTTCTTTCCACACAGCACGCATCCCTTTACCGCCACCACCGGCAGTAGCTTTTAACATTACCGGGTAACCAAATTCTTTAGCCAGTTTTTTAGTTTGTTCGAACGATTCTAATAATCCTTCAGAACCTGGAATAGTTGGAACACCAGCTTCTTTCATGGTTGCTTTAGCCGTAGCCTTATCACCCATTTTGTCAATCATTTCTGCAGAAGCTCCGATGAATTTAATGCCGTGTTCCTCACAAATTTTTGAAAACTTAGCGTTTTCAGAAAGGAAACCGTAACCCGGATGAATCGCATCTGCATTTGTAATTTCTGCAGCAGCAATGATATTTGACATTTTCAAATAGGATAAATTACTTGGTGGTGGTCCTATACATACTGCTTCATCAGCAAACTTAACGTGTAAGCTTTCCGCGTCAGCTGTAGAATAAACCGCAACCGTTTTTATTCCCATTTCTCTACAGGTTCTAATAACACGAAGTGCAATTTCTCCCCTGTTTGCAATTAATATTTTTTTAAACATCTCTTGAAACTTTAAATTTGGATTCTAAATTTTAAATCATTCTAAATGAGGCATAAAAAAACCATCATTCAAAATTTAGCATTTAAAATTTCTTATGATGGGTCTACTAAGAATAACGGTTGATCGAATTCAACTGGAGAAGCGTCGTCCACTAATACTTTAACGATTTTACCGGAAATTTCCGATTCAATTTCGTTAAACAATTTCATTGCTTCAATCACACAAACTACGTCTCCTTTATTGATTGTACTTCCTACTTCAACGAATGGTGCTTTATCCGGAGATGGTTTTCTGTATAGGGTACCGATGATAGGCGATTTAATAGTAATGTATTTTGCATTTTCATCAGCTGCCGGAGCTTCAGTTACAGCAACAGGTGTTGCCGGAGCTACAGCTTGCGGTACAGCAACCTGAGGTGCTGCAGCCTGCATTGGAACATGTTGAACATATGTTGTTTCAGCTGCTCCTGCCTCTGTAGTTTTAATGGTGATCTTAAAATCATCCATCTCTAATTTTACTTCGGTAGCACCAGACTTCGCTACAAATTTGATTAGGTTTTGAATTTCTCTAATATCCATCTTGTTCGGAATTTTGATTTAGTTAGTTTATTGTTTGTTATAAGCCCATTTTAAGTAGATCGCTCCCCAAGTGAAGCCACCACCAAATGCAGCAAAAATTATATTATCTCCTTTTTTGAAAGAGTTCTCAAAATCGGAAAGTAGTAATGGCAACGTTGCAGAAGTGGTATTGCCATACTTCTGAATGTTTACCAACACTTTAGATTCGTCGAGTTCCATTCGGCTTGCCGTCGCATCAATTATCCTTTTATTAGCCTGATGAGCAACCAACCAGTTAACATCTTCTTTGGAAAGATTGTTACGTTCCATTATTTTCTCACTTACATCTGCCATTCCTGAAACCGCATATTTGAAAACGGTTTTTCCATCCTGGTGTACAAAGTGTTGTTTGTTTTTTACGGTTTCTTCCGAAGGTGGCAGGATAGATCCTCCTGCTTCGATTTTCAAAAATTCTCTTCCTACACCGTCACTTCTTAAAAATTCATCCTGAAAACCAAGTCCTTCCGTATTGGGTTCAAAAAGTACCGCTCCGGCACCGTCACCAAAAATGATGCAGGTAGCTCTGTCGGTATAATCAATAATAGAAGACATTTTATCGGCTCCTATTAATAATACTTTTTTATATCTTCCGGATTCAATATAAGCGGAAGCTGTCGATAAACCATATAGAAAACTGGAACATGCTGCCTGTAAGTCGTAGGCAAATGCATTTGTCGCTCCAATTTGTGTTGCGGTATATACGGCTGTAGAAGCCACCGGCATATCCGGTGTTGCTGTAGCCAGTAATACTAAATCAATGTCTTTAGGATCAATTCCAGATTTTTCAATCAGATTTTGGGCTGCTTTTATTGCCAGAAAAGAAGTGCCTTGCCCTTCTTCTTTGAGAATACGTCTTTCTTTAATTCCCGTACGAGTGGTAATCCATTCATCGTTCGTATCCACCATAGTTTCCAGTACCTTGTTCGATAAAACATAGTCCGGAACGTAGGATCCAACTGCTGTAATGGCTGCTGTAATTTTAGTCATAAGGGTTACTTTTTCTTTTTGAAATTTTAGCTAAAAAAAGTGGTGGAAATTACAAAAAAAATCCGAAACCCAACCTCTTTTATTGCTACTTAATTCGTTCCAAAGGGTTTTTAACAAAAAAAACTCCCACATAGTGAGAGTTTTCTCTATTATTTTCTTTGATTAAGCAACAGCTTCTTGCTTATCAATTACAACTTGACCTCTGTAGTACATTTTACCTTCATGCCAGTAAGCTCTGTGATATAAATGTGCCTCTCCTGTTACAGGACATGTAGCAATTTGAGGAACAGACGCTTTATAATGCGTTCTTCTCTTATCTCTTCTTGTTTTCGAGGTTTTTCTCTTAGGATGTGCCATCTTACTATATTATTTATCCGTTAATAGTTGTTTTAATTTATCCCATCGGGGATCAATATTTTCTTCTTCTTTGTTTTGTTCTTTTGGAGCCAGTTCATTCAATTTTTCAATTGCTTCCGACTTTAATGTTCCATCCTTTATTCCGGGATGAATTCTTTTTGACGGTACGGAAAGTACAATTAGTTCATAAATGTACTGCATGATGTTGACCTGAAATTCGCCATGAGGCAACACTAGCAACTCATCGTTCTCATCATTATAGGTATCACCGAATTTTACAATCAAATTCATCTTACCTTTTATTGGCAAATCAAATTCCTCACTTGTCAAATCACAAGGAACGTTTACAGTGCCTTTGTGTTTAAAACTGAGTTCAAGCATCGTGCTTTTCTTATCCAAAACCACATCTACTTTGATATTGACATCGTTGTATTCATCAAAATCAAAGTTCTCAAAGAACTTTTTATCTATCTGATATTCAAACTGATGCTTACCTTGCTTCAATCCTACAAACGGGATTAAAAATTCTTTATCATTGTTCATAACAACAGTTTTGAGCGTGCAAAGATATAAAATTATTGTAAATCCAAACGAGTTGTAAACATTTTTTTGTTTATAACTGCTTTTGTTTTGTTTTTAAAGGGTTTTTAACCAGCTCTTTGTGTTCATTTCTATTGTGATACACATCCAGTGCCAGATAAACGGCTTCTTTAAACGAGTTATAATCCGCCTCTCCTTTTCCGGCAATTTCATAGGCCGTTCCGTGATCGGGCGAGGTTCTTATTTTATTCAGTCCAGCCGTATAATTCACTCCGTTTCCGAAAGATAGTGTTTTAAAAGGCACCAATCCCTGGTCGTGATAGTTAGCAATAACCGCATCATATTTTTCATATTGACTCAGTCCAAAAAAGCTGTCTGCCGAAAAAGGCCCGAAAACCAGGATACCTTCATCAAACAATTTTTTCAGTGCCGGTTTTACCACCTCATCATCTTCTTTACCAATCACGCCGTTATCACCACAATGTGGATTTAATCCCAAAACGGCTATTTTCGGCTTTGTGATCCCAAAATCTTCAATAAGGCATTTATGTACGGTTTCGATTTTTTTCCGGATAAGGGCTTCCGTCAGGTGACTGGATATTTCATTTACCGGAATGTGGTCCGTAAATAACCCTACTCTTAAATTGTCCTGAACCATCAGCATAAGCGCATCACCTTCCAGTTCCTGATCCAGATAATCTGTATGTCCCGGAAAATGAAATTCTTCCGATTGAATATTATACTTATTAATAGGAGCGGTCACCAACACATCGATCAAACCGTCTTTTAATGCCGCAGTTGCCGCTGTAAACGATTTAATAGCATATTTCCCTACCGTTTCGTCATTCACTCCAAATTCAAGATTAACGCCTTCTCTCCAGACATTCAGTACATTTATTTTTCCGGGTACTACCTGTTCTAATTTATCAATCCCCTGAAGATTCGAATTCAACCGCAAGGTTTTCTTGATAAAGGAAAGTATTTTCACATTTGCAAAAATCACCGGCGTGCATAACTCCAACATGCGTGTATCTTCAAAAGTTTTCAATACAACCTCACTCCCAATTCCGTTTAAATCTCCAATAGAAATTCCTACAATTATATTTTCTGCTTTTTTCACCATGTCCACTAGTTATTTATTGCTATTTTTGGATATGCAAATTTAGCAAAATAAATCAGTTATGTTTACAGGAATTATTGAAACTCTTGGCACCGTTCAGGACATTCAAAAAGAAAACGATAATATACACGTTACCGTAAAATCTTCTATAACCGGCGCGTTAAAAATTGACCAGAGTGTTTCCCACAATGGTGTCTGCCTGACCGTTGTTGCCATTAATGAAGACACCTATACCGTTACCGCAATTAAAGAGACTATTGAAAAGACCAATTTAGGCGAGTGGCACATTGGCGATACGATCAATTTAGAGCGCGGCATGAAACTGGGTGATCGTCTTGACGGGCATATCGTTCAGGGACATGTGGACCAGACCGGTATCTGCAAAAGCATTGAAGATGCTAACGGAAGTCATTATTTTACTTTCGAATACGATTCAAAGCAGAATAATATCACCATCGAAAAAGGTTCCATCACTGTTAATGGTGTAAGCCTTACAGTTGTCAATTCAAAAGAAAATGAATTCAGCGTGGCGATCATACCGTACACACTGGCACACACTAATTTCAAGAATTTCAAGGTTGGCTCAAAAATCAATCTGGAATTTGATGTAATCGGCAAATATGTCAGCCGACTGCACGAGCTGCGAAAATAAAAAAAAGCGTCCTGATTAACGGGACGCTTTTTTTATAGCTATATTTTTAAAGTAATAGAATGCATAAATCAATCCAATGCCTAACAGAAAATACACACTTCCGTCAATCGGTGCTCCCGGCGGCGGCGGCGCTCCTTGTGCCGGCGGTGGCGGTACAGGTGCTCCCATTATTGTGAATGTATTTAAAACGAAACAGGAAACGACTCCTATCTTTAATGCACTGTCTTTCATTTGGTAAAAGTAAAAAATATTCTTAATGTGAATACAAAATCTTTCATAAGTTAATGTTAACCTTAAGTCACAAGCACCAACTTATTCATATTTTTACATTAAGCCATAATTAACCTATCGGACACGAATGTAGCAAGTTTTCTTAACAAAACAATGTTTTTTTAAAAAAAAATAGAGAAAAAGACATCTTTTATCCACAAACAACACTAAAGGCTTATTGAATAACACAAAACATTTTCATTTTTCAATTTACATCAAAACAATTAACAGTTGTTATCAACTTTCAATATAAAACCACAAATAAAGCAATAATTTCAACAAAAAAAACTTTCTATAATTATTACAATAATACCGATATCGTATTAATTTTCAGACAGTAAACAAGATCTCTTTAAAACATTTGTTTCAATTTTATATTTTTGCCCAAAATTTGAAAAAAATCATTAATATGATTAAAAACTTTACTTTATTAATATTGCTCCTCGCAGGTCTAAGTGTCTATTCTCAACAAAAAATACGATTTGAGTACGATGAAGCAGGAAATCAGAAAAAAAGAGAGTATTGTATTAATTGTGCAAGCAAAAATGACAATACACCTATTAAAGAGTTTACAGATTTAAAAGACAGCGATCTTTTAAAATTCAGTGCAGAGGATAAAATCTCCTATTATCCAAACCCTGTGAAAGAAGAATTATTTTTAAAATGGGAACTCATTGAAAACAAAAATGTTACTTCAATAGACATTTTCGCTATAAGCGGATCACTGGTTGAAAGTTTCAAAAACTTAACTTCATTAAACACAAAGACACTTGCTTTTTATAGTTTTCCGGAAGGCATTTATACTATAGTACTTTATTACTCTAACGGAGAACAGAAAACAATTAAAATTGTAAAAAAATAGCATGAAGCAATTATACTTTTTATTTAGCTTATTATTCATAACCCATTTAACCCACTCACAAACTGCAGAAGTATCAGCTCCTTTCGAACCCGGTAGTCCAACCGGCAATTCCCTAGAGGTAGGAGTAACCAAAGGGGAACTATCTGTAACTCTTACAGGAGGCTCAAATTATTCAATTCCTATTTCGGTACCTCCAGGGATTAACAATGTCGCTCCAGAAATAAACCTAGTTTACAATAGTCAAAGTTCTAATGGTTTAGCCGGTTTAGGATGGAATATCTCCGGAGTTTCCGTTATAACAAGAGTATCTTCAACAATGTTTCATGATGGAAAAATTGATGCAGTAGATTTTGACAACTTAGATCGTTTTGCTCTAGACGGACAACGTCTGGTAATAAAAAATGGGACTTCAGGAGGATACGGCTTAAGTGGCTCTGTTTATGAAACAGAAAATTACTCTAATATAAAAATAACCTCATATGGAGTTCATCCGAATGGCACTAATTTTGGACCCGAGTATTTCACTGTTGAATATCCCGATGGCTCAAAAGCTTATTATGGAAGTAATGTAAATTCCCGAACAATAAACGACTGGGCCATAACTTATTGGGAAAACGCACAAGGTGTTCGTATCAATTACAGTTACACAGCCGCTAACAATAACTTAAGCATTAGCAGCATTAAATATGGAACTACAGGAAATAACCCGTCAATTAATGAAATTCAATTCGTTTACAAAAACAGGTTACGCCCCGAAAGCGCTTATATAAACGGATACAACTTCATCAAAAATGTAATTTTAAGTGAAGTTAAAGTTTTAGGTAGTTCTACCGGATTTAGGAATTATTATTTAGCACATACTACTACAGACATGGGCTATGAGAGATTAAGCAGTATTACCGAAAAAAATGGAGACAACTCTAAAAGTTATAATCCTACAGTATTCAATTATGAATACACCCCTACAAGTATTGCATATAGTTCGTCTAATACTAATTTAACTGTTAGTAATATACGAATAGACAATTCAGCAATAGTATCCGGCGATTATGATGGTGATGGAAAACTGGATTTCATTCTATATCCAAATACTGGCTCAGGAAGTAAATCCTCGTATTATCTTTTCAATAACATCAAGCCTTCAGATGTACCAAACTTTCCTATTCAACACAATACAGGAAAATTTGAAAATATATTTCCTGTTAATTGGTTAGGAGGTAGTGCTACATATGGATATAAATTAATGCCAAATCAAGGATGGGCTGTTACCAAATTAGTTAACAATTCACAATACTCCTTTTCAATTTACGCAAAAGGCTCTACCGGAATTCAACCTCAATATGACAGAACCGTAACTTTCCCAACAGTTCAAATTTCTACCGCTTCATATTGTGGTTACGACCAGTATGAACAAGTAATGTTCCCAAAAAAAACGTTTTCAGGCGATTTTAATGGTGACGGCTTAACAGATGTCTTAGTGGTGGACAGTGGAGATATTAGTTATCGTGAATACCGTGAAACTCCTCCTTATGATGAATGTGTAGGAAGCACAATAACACTATCTAGTAGAAAAGTATACTTTATTGACTTAAAAAGAGACAATCCCAATTACTTTAATCTGGCCGGTGAACTATCAACTTATATCGGAGTAAATTCAAAAATAGATATAGCCGATGTAAATGGTGATGGTAAAACTGATCTTTTAGTTTTTGATCAAGGAGCTCTTAGGGTGTATTCCCTAAACGAGAACAATCAAATATATCAGGTATTCGCATATGTCGATCCATATATTAGAACTAATCTTCCTGCTTTACTCGGTGATTATAACGGTGATGGAAAAATGGATTTTATTATTCCTGATGCCGAAAATTCTACACTCTGGCATAAATACATTGCAACCGGAGCTTCATTTGTAAGAACAAGCCAGGAATTCAATGGGTTAATTTATTCCAGTTCTTTTTTAAATCTTCAAATAAGACATTGGATAGCTACTGACTATGATAATGACGGAAAAGCAGATTTAATTAATATCTCCTGCTCAAGATACGGTGATGATACTTATGGATTTGTAACTGTTGAATGTTATTATAACAAAAATGAAACCTTTAAAAGAACATCCGGCAATTATTCTTCTACTTCTTCTGGCAATCAAGCAGAAATAGATAAGTTTGCTGTTCCTATCTTTTTTACGCCATTACAATCCAACAAAGGGTTTGATATTGCTTTTATCAATAATAATAAAATTCATTTATTTGAATCACAAAAAAACACCAATAAAGAAAAACTCTTAAAGCACATTACCACAGGCAATGGTCTTATTGAAACTATAAGTTATAAGCCCTTAGACGATTTATCCGAAAGCGATACAGAGGTTATTAACTTCTATAAGCCTTCAACAGGAGTAGAAAACTATCCAAACTTCGATATTAAAAACTCTTCTACTTATCATGTCGTTTCAAAAATCGAAAAAAGAAGTCAAACATCTTATGCCAAACAGGTATTTGCATACCATGGTGCTGTTTCAAATGTGGAAGGACTTGGCTTTTTAGGGTTCAGAAATATTCTAAAGACAAATTGGTTTAATGATGACGAGCCAATTACTTCCTATGTTACAAAATATGATGTTCAAAAAAGAGGTACTGTCTTAGAAGAATATTCAGCAAGACATATTGTTTTTGATATTAGTCTTAGCCCGACCGATTATATCGTCAAATCCACAATGAGTTATGATAGTCAGTTATTAAGCAATAAGGTATTTAAGATTAAAAATACTTCATCTACCAGCTTTAACAGCCTAGATAGCACATCAAAAGAAATAACAACTACTTATGATTCTTTCAACTATCCACTAACAAGCGTTTCTAAAACCAAATTAGGAAATGCTATCAAAGAATCTGAAAGTGTTACCATTTCATACGAAGCTCCTTTATCTTCTCCATACATTATTGGACTACCTAAACAAAAAAATGTGGAGACAACTATTAATCCCGGTCAAGCAGATCAGGATGTAAGTTCATCAGAGGAACAGTTCTTTTATAATCCGAACCATTTAGTTTCACAAATAAAAAAGAAAGCTCATAATACAGAATACATCATTGAAAGTAACGAATATGATGCCTATGCCAATATTATACAGAAAAAGTTAACGGTTCCAAACCTAGAACCTCGTATTACTAGTTTTCAATATGATTCTTCAGGTAGATTTTTAACAAAAAAAACCAATGTAGACGGATCGACCAATCAATACACATATAATAGCAGTACTGGTTTATTAACAACCGAAACGAATCCTTATGGATTGGTTACTACATATAATTATGATTCCTGGGGTAAAAAAATCAAGATGACTGATTATTTAGGAAAGAACATAACATATCAATATAATTGGATTGTAAACAGTCCTTTCTATTATTACATTTTCAAAGTTAACGAAGATAACAGTCTAAGTATCAGTCATTTTGATGATTTAGACAGAGAAATATTAAAAGGAGAAAATAATGTAAACGGGTCCTGGTCATATATAAAAACTAATTATGACATTTATGACAGGCCGATAAGCGTGAGTGAACCATATATTAGCATTAGTTCTGGACCTTCACTGTATACTACAACAAAATATGATGAGTACGGAAGAATCTTAAAAATCACGGAACCTACAGGTAAAATAAATTCTTTCTCATATTCTGGATTGACCACTACAATTAGTGATGGAATTAAAACAACCATAAAAACAAGAGATGCCATTGACAAGCTCATCTCGTCAACTGACAATGGAGGTACTATTAATTATAAATATTATGCCCATGGTGGTATCAAAGAAGCAAATTATGATGGTGTAAAAACTTTTATTGAATATGATGGATGGGGAAGAAAAACAAAACTAACAGACCCCTCTGCAGGCATACATCAATACGAATACAATTTATTCGGAGAAACCACTAAAGAAATCACACCAAAAGGAAAAAGCATCTATTTCCGGGATAATTTCGGCAGAATTTACAAAACAGAAATCGAGACTAATGACGGAACAGCCCCGTATTATTATTATGAATACAACGCAGATGGTAGCTTAGCAAATATTGCCACTGATGATTATATTCATGATGATTACCAAAGCATTGAGATTTATGAATACGACAACTTTAAAAGACAGAAAAAAATTATTTACGGTAATTCGACATCCGAATTTACAAAGGAATTAACATATGATAGTTTTGGTAGGATTGAAAAAGAAAAACAGACTGCTAAATCATTAACAAATAACAAAACCAGTACTAAAACATTTAGATACACTTATAAAAATGGTGATAGATATCAAATTTTAGACGATGCCTCTAACCAAATACTTTGGACAACGGATAGTGTTAATGAGCGCGGGCAATTAACCCAAGGTACTTTTGGCAATGGTTTAACACAGTCAAACACTTACAACCAATATGGTTTCCCTTCCGCTTTTGAAACGAAAAATCAAACAGGATCATTGTTTAATTTCACAACCAATTTCGATCCGATCAGAGGAAATCTGAGCAATCGTTCCAATAGTTTGTTCAACACTTACGAACCATTTGAGTACGACAACCAGGACCGATTGGTAAAATGGAACAAAGAAATTGTTTCCATTATCAATACCAATTTTAATGCCGGGACAGAAGAATTCGGTACACAGTTTGGTGCAACTACAGCAAACCAAAACGGCCAATTAAAAGTAACCGCTACACAAGCCTATGCCGGTGTTAAAAAAACACTTTTAACGCAGGCTAAAATAGGCGATAATTTATCCGTTAGGGTTAAAGTAGATAAAGGAACCACTAACAAAGTTCGTGTTTTAATCGTTGAATATAACCCTGCCAATGGAGCTGGTAACGAATCTTTTATTGGATATGCCCAAAATGGAATCATCGAATTTGAGCATACCGTTTCTCAATATCCATATATTACATTAAACATTGATAAAGATGGTACCAGTAACGATGTTGGCACGGCTACTAATTTCTATGTTGATGATTTATGGGTAGGTAAAATGATTACGGAAACACAACAATATGATGAACGTGGCCGTATCACAGAAAACAACTTAGGTCAATATAATTATACCAATACAAATAAAGCATATCAAAATACGTCCATTGATCTTAACCCTGAAACGGATGTCTATTACAAAAACAGGGAAGGCCTCTTTAATGATGGAATGGAAGAACAAAAAGGTTGGTCTGACTTAGGATTAGGCTGGGAAATATTTACCAAACCGGTATATGATGATTCCAAATCCAAAACCGGGAAATACTCTTTAAAACTGTACAACCCTACAACTTCCCTTAAATCGGTTCACACGGATAAGTGGATTTCTATAAGTAATACTGCCACTACTCAATATACTTATTCTGGCTGGGTATATAGTGATGGTCCGGATGCACAGATACAGTTCTTTATGAAAAAAGACGGTGAACCAGAATATTTCACTAATGTAGATAATTACTTTGTTGGCACTAAAAACCAATGGGTATATGTTGAAAAAACATTCAACGTACCGGCACATATCACAAAATTAAACATCCGATTGGACAATAATGGTTCCGGAAATGTTTGGTTTGACGATATCCGAATTAAAAAAACTACTAATCCGGCTACTTCACTAAGGGAATTAAACATTGTTTACAACATGTTTAAAAAACCTCTTAAAATTGAAGAAACCGGAGTCGATAAAGTTAGTTTTAAATACAATCCGGATCAACTTAGAACAACCATGCATTATGGAGGACTACAGAATGACATGACACAACGTCAATTCCGTAAAGACTATTCTTATGATGGTAGTGCTGAAATAATTACCAATAATACCTCAGGAGAATCTACCTTTATATTCTTTGTTGGTGGTAATGCCTATGATGCTCCGGTAGTGTATAAAGACAATGGAACCGTTCAGGAATATCTGTATTTACATCGTGATTACCAGGGAAGTATTTTAGCGATTTCTAACCAAACCGGCAATATCGTTGAAAAACGTCTTTTTGATCCTTGGGGAAATATTGTAAAAGTTCAGGATGGCCAAGGCAATATTTTAGCAGGATTAACCGTTCTAGACAGAGGATATACCGGGCATGAGCACATTCAGAGTATCGGAATCATTAATATGAATGGTCGTTTATACGATCCTAAATTACACCGATTCCTTTCTCCGGACAATTATGTCCCGGATGCATTTGATACACAAAGCTATAACAGGTTTGGGTATGCTTGGAATAATCCTCTGAAATTTAGCGATCCATCGGGAGAAATTGCGCCATTAATTATAGTCGGTGCTGCTATAATCGGTGCATATTTTGGAGGAGTTGCTGCTAACGGAAGCTGGAATCCAGTCAAATGGAACTGGTCCAGCAGCGACACCTGGGTAGGAATAATTGGGGGCGCAGCAATTGGAGGTGTATCGGCCGGAGTTGGCGCTGCTGTTACAGCAACCGTCGCCGCTAAGATTGGTATAGGCGGATTTGCAGGTGGATTTATCTCAGGTGCAATCGGAGGCTCTGTTGGAGGGTTTATATCTGGTTTTGGTACAGCTATGCTACCTGGAGGAGGCGGGAATCCTTTGAGTTCCGGTTTTAAAGCAGCAGTATTCGGAGGTATATTTGGAGGTGTCATTAACGGTGTCTTTAGTGGTGCCAGTTCCGCTACCAAAGGCGATGGCTTTTGGACCGGAGCCCATCCAAAAGCAAATGCGGTAAGCATTCAACCCAAAGACGTAGTCAGCCATCAAACGTTACAACCAACAATGTCCGAGTTACAAGTACAAGAAGCACCATTAGCTTTAAAAACACCAGCGACTCAAGAACCTTTGTCATTCGTAAGAATAGCAACTACGGACGGCAAAATGATGGCTGTGAGATCCGATCTGGTTGTAAGCAAAACGGGAATGACAACTGTAGGACGTTGGATGTCAAAAGCTGAATATGATATAATGAAGAATACAGGGCGAATGGTTGAAGGCGCTGGAGGCAAAACATCAGTAGCTACAGGAGGTTTTAATTCATTTACGGGTGCTGCAAAAGGCTCAGTATATGCAGAGTTTCAAGTTCCAACCAATAGTTTAATACAAGGAGGTCAATCTAATTGGTTTAGTATTCTTGGGCCTAACGCAAGTAAATCTCAATTATTTATGCTGCAAAAGCAAGGAGGACAAGTTCTTCCGCAAATACAAAATCTATCATCAATTATTAAAGTAAAGTAATCCTATGAAAGATATAAATTGGTTTAAGGAGGAGATAGAGCCTTACTTAGAAGGTTACGAAATAAAATATAAATTCTTTGAGAAAGGGGATTTTGGTTCATTAAATCAGGTAGAATTTAATGCTGAAAAACTGGGCGGAGAAATTGATTTTTGGAGTACTGGTTGGTTAGGAGTTCATTTAGTGGATTACATAAAAGGGAAGGAACTCTTGAATGTTTTTTTAGAACCACATCAAGAAGAAGAAAAGGAAAATGCCTTTAAAAGATTACAAGAGTTTTTATAGTAATGAAGCCCCAAAAATCGGGGCTTCATTTTTTTAGGAGTTCATCATAAATTTTATAGTTTTCTTCATCAAAACAAACAAAGATTACTTTTTCTATTTTGTCTGTAGTTGCTAAAAAACTAGTGACAGTTTGAATAGCAATTTTAGCCGCTTTTTCCTTAGGAAACTTATAAATACCTGTGCTGATATTAGGAAATGAAATAGAGTTTACTTTATTGTTTAATGCAAGTTTAAGACTATTGAAATATGCTAATGACAATAAATTTTCCTCATTACTTTTGCCATTATTCCAAGCAGGCCCGACAGTATGAATAACAAATTTTGCGGGGAGTTTTCCAGCAGTAGTAATAACCGCCTCACCTACCTTGCAACCGCCTTGTTTTCTTCTGATTTTTTGACAATCTTCAAGTATAGCTTCACCTCCAGCTTTATGAATTGCGCCATCTACACCACCACCGCCAAGTAAAGATGTATTTGCAGCGTTTACAATGGCATCAACTTCTATTTTAGTAATATCGCCTTTTATTAGTTCAATCATTTTATACCTTTACTTTAACCCAATAAATCTTTCATTCTTTTTTTGACCAACATTCAGTTAATAATTTTAACCAACGCGTTTTTTATCTTCATCAAGTTGGTTAATCAGATAAGCTATTCGTTTAGTTTGTGGTTCTTAAGCTCTACCATGCTGTCTTCATCATCATGCAAAAGGTTATCGGCACTCACAGCAAACACCTTCATCAATCCTTATACAATATTAATCCATTTTGGACTGGTGTGTAACATGTATATGCAACTTGTCGGCTAAGTCCTGTTGGTTTATACCGGAAGCCTTTCGTAAAGTCTTAATCTTCTCGTTAAACTTCATACTGTAAAGTTCTATTGTTGCCTAAAAACTTACTACAATATACCAGTTTTAGTCACTTTATTGTTCTTTTTTGAAATTATATTTACAATATAATTTCAAAATAATGCAAAAAAGGAAATAGCAGAGATAAAACAGCAAATAAGTGTCACAACCATATTGAAACATTATGATATCTGACCAAACAAAAACAAAATGGTGCCCTGTCCATTCCACAATGACAAGCACCCAAGTTGCAAATCTATCCCGAAACCAACACGGTGTTTTGCTTTAACGGGAACTGACGGTTACATAGAAATATTTTTCCGCCCTACATATTATCTATAGTAAGCACAATTATATGGCCATTAATATTTTCGGAAAATATAAGTACCCATATTGCGGCTTTTATACTTTGAATGATAAAGCTCATAATACATTTCAAATTTGCCCAGTATGTTACCGGGAAGATGATGGAGTACAATTTAATAATCCTTATTATGAAAGAGGAGCAAATCAGGTTAGTCTAATACAAGCAAAGGAAATTTTTAAGCGTTTTGAAGCAATCGAGAATAGATAAAAAAATATGTTCGACCTACATTAGAAGAAGAAAAACAACCAAATCTTTCAACTGGTTTTAATAAAGAAAAGACAGATGAAATTATTCTTAAAAATATTACTCTTTATTCTTACAATTCTCATTACCAATATAGGAAAAATAGAATCTTCCATAAGAGGAAATTCCGGTTTTACTTTTTCAAGAAGTTGAATCAAGTTCTTTTGATTTTGAAAATCATTCTAAAAATTCTTTTCCAAATGAAGAAAAAGTAGTAACTTATAGCGCGTGGAGTACAAGTATTAAGACGAATGCTGCTAAAGGGACAATATTTCTGAACAGTTAATGTAACTGAAGCTGGAATCCAACCAAATGGAACTGGTCCAGCAGCGACACATGGGTAGGAATAATTGGGGGCACAGCAATTGGAGGTGTATCGGCCGGAGTTGGCGCTGCTGTTACAGCAACCGTAGCAGCTAAGATTGGTATAGGTGGATTTATCTCAGGTGCAATCGGAGGCTCTGTTGGAGGGTTTATATCTGGTTTTGGTACAGCTATGCTGCCTGGTGGAGGAGGGAATCCTTTGAGTTCCGGTTTTAAAGCAGCAGTATTTGGAAGTGTCATTAATGGTGTCTTTAGTGGTGCCAGTTCCGCTACCAAAGGCGATGGCTTTTGGACCGGAGCCCATCCAAAAGCAAATGCGGTAAGCATTCAACCCAAAGACGTAGTCAGACATCAAACGTTACAACCAACAATGTCCGAGTTACAAGTACAAGAAGCACCATTAGCTTTAAAAACACCAGCGACTCAAGAACCTTTGTCATTCGTAAGAATAGCAACTACGGACGGCAAAATGATGGCTGTGAGAACCGACTTGGTTGCCGCTAAAACGGAAACGAATGTGGGGAAAAATGTTTTCACTGTTACCAAAGAGGGAGTTGTATTACCTAAGGGTGCAAAAATACCAAGTCAATTTATACAAAATCCCTATAGAAGTTCTAGTTACGGAATTCTTGAAAATGGAAAATTTGTAGAGAAATTAAGAATAGACCCCCAACAGCTCCTGGTTTTAAAGGCCCTAATTATAGTCATTTTCATTTAAATGGAAGTGGCAAACATTTAACAAACTGGTTATGGTGGTGGGAATAAAAATAAATCAAGTTATGGAATTTAACGAATATGACTGGCACGACGCCATTATAAAAAACATTAAAATAAATCGGAATAATCCTGGTATTAGAGATGAGATAGAAATGGAAATTGTATGGCCTGAAAATAAAGAAAGGGTTAATTTTATTTTTGAAGACGTATATTGGGCAAAAATGGATTTAAATTTTGGAATTGTTTCCAACGAAAATATTGCTCAAGCCTTTCTCTTACAAAAGAGCGATGATGATTTGAATAATTTTTATTTGAAATGGAATGGTCATATGGATGATATAAAGCTTAATGTTTATGAAGTTTTATTAAGTTCTACAGGAGGAAAAATAAAAATTATTGCGAAAACTTTTAAGGTTGACAAATTGTAAAGCAGCAGTTTCGGAGGTGTCTTTAGTGGTGCCAGTTCCGCTACCAAAGGCGATGGCTTTTGGACCGGAGTCCATCCAAAAGCAAATGCGGTAAGCATTCAACCCAAAGACGTAGTCAGACATCAACCGTTACAACCAACAATCTCCGAGTTACAAGTACAAGAAGCACCATTAGCTTTAAAAACACCAGCGACTCAAGAACCTTCGTAAGAATAACAACTACGGACGGCAAAATGATGGCTGTGAGATCCGATCTGGTTGCCGCTAAGGGGGGAGGCAATCTTCCTACATGTTCTCTCAATCCAACACATTTATTACAAAGTCAAAAACTCAGATGCAGGCTTTATTAAATGACATTCGTGCTAACGGTATTCAAGAATCTATAAAGTACGTTGAACATGATGGTGTTAAATATATCGTTGATGGACATCATAGATTTTACGCTGCTCAAAGATTAGGAATACAAAATATTCCTGTTCAGCAGGTTCAGTTACCACATGGTGGATATATGGGTGTAATGGATTTGATTAAGGAGCCAGGGAAGCATCCTGGATTTTGGAATTTTATGAAATAACTAAGTATGGCACTTTGGCAATATACATTTCAGATTTTACCTAAAGAAAGTTTTGAAGCTTTTTTTCAAAGCTTCAAAATTTCTTTGGATGATAATATGTTTGATGAAACAACATATTGGCAGATTAAACCTTTCAACAAATCCTATTTTGAAAGAATAGGAAACATATTGCAAAAAAGTAAGTCGTGGTCTGAGGAAATTGATTTATATGGTAATCAGGAATCAAATTGTTTTGAGGTTTTTTTGATGGCAAAACAGATGATGTAACATCTGTTTCTTTCAGGATAAATTTCACATCAGATTATGAGATGGTTCTTAATAGCATAATAGAATTCTGTATTTCAAAAGGCTTGATAGTCTTGGATGAAGAATTACAACTTGTACCTTTAAATTTTGAATCAATAAGAAGTCTAATAGAAAATGCACCACAAGTAAGAAAGTATAACCAAATAAAAAAAGTCAAAGCCCTGAATAAATCGGGGCTTTTTTTATATGTCTCGCTCTAAAATAAATTGACAAAAAAAGGCGATACAGTAATGTAACGCCTTTCATTAAAAACCTGAGGAACCACTTAGTCTCAAACCAGTACTCCACTGATTATTGTCAAATAAATTTATTTTCTTAAAATCGGAATGCATTATCGAATACTAAAGGCAAATTCCTTATTGAAATCCGGAAAATGTTCAGAACTCTTTTAACATTCTTAATCCAAGACTGAATAGATCTATTTCAAATACTTCAACTATCGTATTCAAAACAAAGAAATCTCAAAAAGGTTATAAAATCCGAGCTGCCCTAAAAACCGCCTGAATCCGGGGCTATTCCTTTTTACAGCAGCCTTTCATTACACTCTGTTAACCGGCAAAAACAACCAAACAAAATACTGATTAACAACATTATAAGGTAAAATTACTTAGTTTTTAAAACCCGTAATATCACCCTTTTTTAACCACATTTTTAATCCTTACTTAGTAGTGTCATTCCGAAGCTTCATTTTTTTGACAAGCGGAAACCGAAAAGCTAATAAGAGTAGGTAAAAACAATTAAAAAATAACAATTATGAATTGGCCCAAAACTATTGCTTTGTCCGAATTAGACAAACTAAAAATCGAAAGTGCAACTAACGGACAATTAAGAAAACGCTTATTAAGCGAGCCGGAAGTTGTTTTTAAAGAAAGAGGAATAGACGTTCCGGCTGGAGTATCGCTAAATGTTGTTGAAGATACCGATAAGAGCCACACTTTTGCTTTATTACCATTTGTAGGAAGCGATCTATCTAAAGCACCTTTACAAAAAGCATCCAATGCCTCTACATGGGAATGTACTACATGTACACCAACTTCTCCGATTTGTGCAGGTTCTTTAGCTTCTCTTACTTGTGCATAATTAACGGCATCGCATTGTTAATTATACCTGAGCTAAAACACGGAAAAGAAAATCTTTTCCGTAATATCTATATTGTATTCAAATGAGGTTGTTTTCCATTGTGAAAACAACCTCATTTATTCGCTTTCTCTTTACTCACTTTTAAAATCCTATAGTATGCTTGTTACAAAAAAATTTGTACCAAAAGAAACCTGTATTGACATGGAAGAAGCCGGTGTACTGGCCCGATCTCCCATAGTACCGGAATTATTCCAGGAATTACTGGAAACTGCCGAAAAAGAACTGGTTGCCACCACAAGCATTTCTACAGCGTTATTTAAAAGTGCCTTACCCGACTTTATCCTATGCTACGAGCAGCACCTGGCGCGGCTTACCAATCTTACCATCCTGCAGCGTTTTTCCAGTTTTCACCTGGCGTTAAACCCTTTATGGAGACCCAGGAAAGCAGCACCCGGAAAAGCGGCAACAGGGAGCTCCAGAACCATTCTGGATGCTTACATTAACTGGGAAGAAACCCTGAAATTACTTTCAACAGAAGGACCGTATCCCGAATTAGGCCGCTTAGTCGCCCTGACGAAGAAAAACTGGCTGGAAAACACCCGCATAATGCTGGAACGCATTGCACTGCATCATGAAGAAATCGCCCGGCTGATGGGCATCACAACAACAGCATTAGGAAATCTTAAATCGGCAAAATTCGGAATATCCGACGCACACAATAACGGTCAAACCGCCGCTATTTTGTCTTTTGGCGATCGAAAAATAGTATACAAACCCCGTTCTCTTGACGGAGAAGAAGGCTGGAATGCCATTGTAAACGAAGTCCTGAATACCCGGATGAAAAAAGCAGTGCTTGTCCCTAAGATCATCAAAGGCGATGGTTACGGCTTTATGGAGTTTATCGGCTCCGAAGACTGCTCCCATACCGATGAGATACAATTGTGCTACGAACGATACGGCGCCATCCTGGCTATCGCACACGTGATCGGCACCTGCGATCTGCATCATGAAAACATCATCGTTTCCGGTGCTCATCCGGTTGTTATTGATGCCGAACCCTTATTCCGCGCACGCCTCGGCATTTCCCAAAGCGGTGAAGACCGGCTAAAATTCGAACGAAACCTGTCGCTCGAAGGTTTAGACGTAAAGGAATCCGTTTTAGAATTGGGAATCCTTCCTTTGGTCATGAAATCACCATTAAAAAATGAAGAAAATGAAGACATTCAGGCAGAGCATGAAATCGGAGCTTTGGTTCCTTACGGCCTGGAGTCTTTTTACGATATGCTTCCCTGCGCAAAAGACAGCGACGACCTGCAAATAAGACCTATCAAAGTAAAAGCCTCCTCTTTTCCGAACCTGCCTTATTTAAACGGCACCGTTCAGCTGCCAAAAGATTATCTTGATGAAATCATCAATGGCTTTACCGCTACCTATGAGTATCTGGAACAGCACAAAGACGATTTTCTTTCCGATGACGGCTTTTTAAAAAATTTCGAAACCGCTAAAATCCGGATGTTGGCACGACCAACAATGGATTATACCAACATATTATCCCGTTCCCTGAGTCCGGAGGTTTTAAACGACTATGAAGCCCGTAAAGAGCTCATAAAAACCGATCTGGAAATTACATCCTGTCAAAGAATGGACACTATAGACGGCTTGCTGGAAACCGAACTGAACAGTATATTGGGCGGGGATATTCCTCTTTTTGAACTGCCTTCCAATGTACTGCAATACAAAGCATCGGCATTGTTGTCCACTCCGTTAGACTGTGCCAAAAGCCGATGGCAGGCTATGGACAGTTTCGACAAAATGCTGCAGGTTACCAGTATAAAGGAACGATTATTACAGCGAGAAAAGAATGTTATTACCAACAAACCCACTGCATTTCAATCCGGGGATTTATTACAACACGGCCTTGAAATAGCCGCTTCGCTTTATGATTCCGCTATTTCCAAAAACAAAGCGCCACACTGGGTATACACCAGTTATGCCCCCGGTTTTGCTGCAACCATGGCACATATTGACCGGGAATCGCTCTATGAGGGAGCTGCCGGAACGGCTTTAGTTTTAGCCGAAGCCGGGCGTCTCGGCGGTCAGCGGGAATGGCAGCAACTGGCTGTAAATGTTTTTGATCCTTTGCTAAACGGCGAAAAACCTGTTGCCGTCCATCGGGGTGCCGGAATCGCCAGAGGACTCGGCGGTCTCCTCTACTCGATGACAAGAATTGCCCAGTCGGCAGACAGCGATCAGCTTTTAAACACCGCGACTACCATTGCCACACAATATGCTCCTGAAATCAACGAAAAAGAGGTGCTGAATGAGGTTTTATATGGTCGCGCCGGATTACTGCTGTCCTTATTGTCGTTATACAAAGTAAACCCGAATGCCCGCTTACTGGCAATAATAGACGACATTGCGATCACCTTAAAAAGAAACGTCATTAGCAACAGTGAAGAGGCTTACTGGCAGGTTCCAAACGGCAAACCGCTTCCACACGTAAGCCACGGAAATTCCGGAATAGCAATGGCTTTAGCCAGATGGGCAGCATTGAGAGGCGATGATGCCGCTGCACAAATTGTTTTAAAAGCCATGCAGTTTGACGATAACTTCTGGAATGAAAAAGAAAAAGGCTGGGACGATGCGCGTTTCCTTCATTTAGACCACGACAAGAAAACCAACTGGAGTTGGTGCAACGGCCGCTCCGGAGCTATTTTATCCCGATTATCGATTGCCCAGGCACTGGGCATTCCCTTTGAAAGCAACGCAATGATCTCCGATTCCATACAGGCCGAAAAAACAGACGTACTGGAAGATGTCTCCTCCGGTTTGTGCTGCGGTACGGCCGGCGTAATTGACGCCATGCTGGAAGTGAAACATCATTGCTGTAATCATCATGTAGACGCAACATTGGAGCATGCCGTAAAAGCAATCGCAACAAAATCGCCTTGCAGCCATTATTCCACCTTAACATCGTCCCTATTTACCGGTTCTTCCAGTCTGGCATTTAGCTTAATGCGGGCTGCTAAACCGGATGTCGTTAAATCGGTCTTGTTTTTTGAATAATCCTGAAACGCTACGAGATCTTTAACATAATTGATTTTAAGTTTTTTGTTGTGGATTTACTGATATATATTCTATTTTCGATCCAGATAGCAGCAGGTGCAATACCGCTGCCGTAAAAAACAAAAAAAGCGCTACAGTAATGTAGCGCTTTCCATTAAAAACCTGTGGTCCCACCTGTATCTTTTATAATGTATTCATTTGTAGCCATCTGTGGTTGTTCATACTATCAATCACAACACTTTTAAAACTTTATAGTCCTATAGAGTTAAATAGATGTAGATGGGTTTGAGCGTTGATTGTATTATCTTCTCAAATTTTTATGCCATTTTTGAGAATTAAATTTTTTAGTATATTTAGATTTTATGTCAAAGATATTTCCGACCTAAGAGGAAAAGTTCCTTAAAAAGGAATAAATTTGTGAAAATTTTTTTTTGAAAAATAGTCAATTACATATTTTTTTATCTCAACTCAAATTAGAAGAGAAAGTTGTCTTTAGAGATAAGGATAAAAACACCTATGCGGTTGATTTTCATAAAGATATAAAACAAAGAATTGAATCTATTCTGCCTGATGCTGTTTATATTTTTAATTCTCAGCCTCTTATTTTATTTTTTGACCTTACTATTCAGAGTAGTCGGAACATTAATACATTATATAAAAAAGTTTGGTCTTTTGATAACACTTCAATTATTTTTCTTATAAAAGATACAGGTATTGAAGTGTTCAATGCTTTAAACTATATTAAAGAAGAAAATACTCTTGAACCAATCAATTTATCAGACAAAAAAATAAAAGAACTGTTTAATATTTGGGAATTAGAGAGTGGTAATACTTGGAAGTGGTTTCAAAAAGAATACATCGAAAAACAAAAAGGGAAAACACATCGAAAAAGAGTAAACGAGCGTCTTTTCAGCAATATAAAAGAGGTTAGAAATTATTTAACCAATAATGAAAATTTAAATGATAATGAATCTAACTCATTAATTTTAAGAATAATTTTTATTCGTTATCTGATTGACAGAAAGATTAAAATAGATGACACACTAATACCAGGGGATGTTGAAAATTTGAATGACAGACGTAAAAGTTTTATTCAACTTATCAGAGAGCCCCAAAAACTAAATGAACTTTTCACGAAACTAAATAATCGCTTTAATGGTGTTTTGTTTAAAGAAAATGATTTTGTATTAACACAAAGTCAATCGGATTATTTAGCGGGGGTTTTTGCAGGAGAGTTAGACGGAGATAATTCTTTATTTAAGGATTTTTTCTTTGAAATCTTTGACTTCTCTATAATTCCTGTAGAGGTAATTTCAGGCATATATGAATCTTTGATAGATGACGAAAAAAGAAAATTAGACTCGGCAGTATATACTCCTTCTTTTTTAGTTGATTATATTTTAAAAGATACTGTTGATGAATATCTGAAAAATAATAGTCCAGAAGAATGTACCGTTTTTGAAGTAGCTGTGGGGTCAGGGATATTTCTCGTTCAATCTCTTCGAAGAATGATTGAGAAAGAAATTGATTTAAACGGAAATAAAGATAAAATACTTTTTAGTGAGAAAATTAAAAGTTTTGCAGAAAAGAATCTTTATGGAATTGACATTAATCCACAAGCATTAAAAGTTACCTGTTTCTCTATTTATATTGCTTTATTAGACTATTTGGAACCAGCAGACATTAATATATACCAATTTCCGAAGCTCATAGATAACAATCTTTTTGAATCTAACTTCTTTGGGAAATTAAATGATAAAAATGAGTTACAACCTGCTGATTTTGAAGAAATAATAAAGAAGATAAAACCAAAATTTGTCTTAGGGAATCCCCCATGGAAAAGCAAAAAAGATGACCTAATTCACACCAAATGGATAAAAGGCAACAATAAAACTGTAGGGTATTTTGAAATTGCTCAATCTTTTTTGTTGAGAGTTAAGGATTTTATGTCTGATGAATCAAAAAGTGCTTTGATTTTAACAAGCACAATGTTTTATAATGTTTCTTTACCAACACGAAAATTTAAAAAAGAGGTATTACATACGTATTGCATTGATAAGTTTTTTGACTTATCTGCTGTTAAACAGTCTCTTTTTGAAACACAAGAAAGTCCTACATCCATTATCTTTTTTAGATTATCAAAAGAGAATGAACACTTAACTAATATTGTAAAACATCACAGTTTGAAAGTCAATTCTTTTTTGAAAAACTTCAAAATGTTGGTTATTGAAAAGTTTGACCAAAAAGAGATTTCTCAGAAATATTTTATTGACAATCAATGGATGTTTAAAGTTGCTTTGTATGGCAATACTTTAGACTATCATTTTCTTAACAGAATTTCTCAACAAGGAAAAGCACTTGAGAAGCTAATTAATAATACGACATTGTTTGGAGGTGCTGGTATAAAATCTAATTATGGAAATGATTATGCAGAAGAATTAATAGGATTACCATTAGTAGAAAACAATGATATTAATTGTTTTTTCACTCCTATAAGCAATAATAATAGAGTTTTATTGCCTGAAGATGTTTGGTATGAGAGTGGAAGAAACAGACAATTGTTTTTAAATAAAAAGATTCTTATTAAAGAACAGGCTAAAAATTGGTCTCAATTGGTTATCTCTTATTGCGATAATAGAGCTGTATATAAAAATGGGGTTAATGGAATATCCTCTAATAATGAAGAATTATTAAAGCAGATATTCTCATACTTAATTTCAGACATATATACATATTACATTTTTTCTATATCAAGTGGGTGGGGTGTAGCTACGAGACCTCAAACAAGGTGGAAAGAAGAATACCTCGCTTTTCCAATAATAGAAATTGATTTAGAAGTTAGTAACCAATTAATCAATTTAGTAAATGAATTATTAAACCCGTTAAAGGAATTTTATAAGAACTCTTTTAAAGAAGATAAATCAGAATTCGAATTAACGTCTCCTAATCAAAAAGATAGCACCCCTTCTATAAACCAAGATGTTTTAAGTAAAATTAATGATATAATCTATAATATATATAGTATAAAAGATTACGAAAAAGATTTAATAGATTATGTTTTAAATGTTTCAAGATATCAATTTAAAGAGAGTGAACAAAATAGATACACTAAAGCTATTGATAAAGATTTAGATTTCCTCAAAAAATACGCAGATGTTTACTTAACCGAGTTTTCTGATATTTATTCAGATGAATTTATACAGGTCGAGGTTTACCCTTTGAAACACTTTATTGCAATGAATTTTGTAATGAAGGACGAAAAGCCTAATGAGGCCATAATTTATTCAAAAAATAAAGATATAGAAAGCGTTTTAAAAACGTTGGCGAATACATTAAGTGTTTCTGAAATAGTAAGCACTCACGATACGGATAAGAACTTATTTATTCAAAAGGACATAAAAGGTTTTGAAAAGGATTCCTTTTATATAATTAAGCCAAATGAATATAAATGCTGGCATCGTGCAATGGCTTGGTATGATGTGGCAGAATTCAAAGAAGCTATTCAAAAAGCAGAGATAAATGACTTAAATGGAATTGCTGAATGAGTTTGGATGCTTCAAATTATATAAAAAACAGACAAAAATTATCTTTATCACGAAAGCGAATTAAAGAAGTTTTGGTATGTGTAATCAACAGCTATGAAAAAATAATTTCTGACGGAGTTGTGTTTGATTATTCTAAACGAGGGAAAATAAAACAAGAAGACTTTTTAAGAAATCGCTTGGTAGATGATTATTTAGAGTCTGAACTTAGGTCTTTGGAGTTGGGAACAGAGAGATTCACTATAAACAAAGAGACTTCTGAAGAATACAGTAGTTTAATTGATAATGTTTTACATAACGACCCCATTGACATACATATAGTAGATAAAGCTCAACAAGAATCTTGGGGTAAAGATACTAAACCATATTTTGCAATTGAATGTAAAAGAATCGTGTCATCTGTATCGGACTATGTCAAAGACACAAAAAAGTTTGCAGAACGGGATTATACGAAATTAAGACTTCCTTTTGAGGGGCAGTTAGGATTTGTAGAAAATTCTTCTTTAAATCATATATCAATTTCAGAAAAAATCAACGAAAATCTTTCATCAAATACGGAAATAGTAACAATTAAGCAGTTAGAACCATATAAATTAAAAGACAGTTTTGATGCTTCTTACTTATCTGGTCATAAGAAGAAAAACAATGCAGACTTTACTGTTCTTCATCTATTTTTTAACTATTCTGAAATAGTAATAAATTAAAAAAATCCTCATTTTTAGAGGATTTTAGTTAAGACAATCAAAATAAGAATTTCCCTTACTTCCAAACAGGATTTTGTTCTCCGTTTCCAATAAAATTATGGTTTACTCTTGTTAAATTTGAACCATCTGTATTCATTGTATAAATTCCACTACCACCATCGTTATCTTTATCTGTTATAAAGATAATTTTAGAACCATTAGCATTCCACGAGGCATCTCCTGTATAAACCCCGTTACTATCTGTGAAGTTTGTTAGTTGAATTTCATTTGTTCCATCCACATTCATTACAAAAATATGGGAATTATCTCCGATTTGAGTTTCAAATAATATTTTTGTTCCGTCAGGTGAGAATTTCGGGTTTTGCTCTCCCTCCCCAACGGTACTATGATTTACTCTTACTACATTTGAACCGTCAGAGTTCATTACATAGATACCACTACCTCCGTCATTGTCTTTGTTGGTTTGGAATATTATTTTAGAACCGTCAGAATTCCAAGAAGCATCGCCTGTATAAACTCCGTCAGTATTAGTAAAATTGGTTAATTGAATTTCATTACTTCCGTCTGTGTTCATTACAAAAATATGGGAATCATTTCCGATTTGTGTTTCAAAAAGGATTTTATTGCCATTTGGAGAATATTTTGGATTTTGCTCTCCCTCTCCGATAAATGTGTGATTTATTCTTGTAATGTTCGAACCATTTGAATTCATAATGTAGATGCCACTACCTCCGTCATTGTCTTTACCTGTTATAAAAACAACTTTAGAGCCATCAGGACTCCAAGAGGCATCTCCTGTATAAATTCCGTTGCTATTTGTAAAGTTGGTTAATTGAATTCCGTTACTTCCGTCAGTATTCATTACAAACAGATGATAATCATTACTGTTTCCAATGGATACCTCAAAGAGGATTTTCCTGTTCTGACCAACAGGGTCGATAGGTGTAGAGTTTGAATCATCACTACTACAACTTGTGAATAATGTTAAGGATAATAGAAAAGTTCCAAAAAGATTTTTTTTCATTTATATTAAAAGAATTATTAAAAAAAACACTCTATATCACGTTCATATAAAACCTCCTTAAAATGCTAAAAACCTCTTGCTTAAATTCTGACCTTGTGCATAGTTTAGAGAACGTTTTTTTTGATTTCTGATATTCATCTATAGTTTTTGGCACAAAATAAAGTGGGATTCTAAAATCTTTTACAATTTCTTCTTCAAATGTAGATTGTATATTTTTAATTTTTTCACAACTGATTCTAATGGCAAATCAGATAAATAAAGCGAAATACGACTATCTCTACTCATAAAAGTTTTATTAAAGGGACTACATTATATATTGAATTAGAAATATGCAGTTGATGAATTCGGAAATATTTTTAAGCTCTTTAGACAAAGTAGAACAATGAAAAAAAACAGTAAATGTAGTTTACTGAAACAACAATCACGTCTTCACTTCAAAAAGTGTTTTCTGTAAAAACCGATTCCAATCTATCCCAATACAGGCAAGGCTTTCGGAGAAAGTTTGAGCATATGTTCGAGCTCTAACAAAAAACCCTCAAAAATCTATTTGATTTTCAAGGGCTTACGTCTTAAATATGTGGTCCCACCTGGGCTCGAACCAGGGACCACCTGATTATGAGTCAGGTGCTCTAACCAACTGAGCTATAGGACCGGTTTTGAGGTTGCAATATTACTATTATTTTTTATTTAGTGCAAGCTTAATTCGAAATTTCTTGACATAATTCTACCAAAACCCCGTTCGTTCCCTTAGGATGAAGAAACGCTACCAATTTATTATCGGCCCCTTTTTTAGGGATCTCGTTTAGCACCGTAAAACCTTCTGCTTTTAACCGCGCAATTTCCGATACGATATCTTCCACATCAAAAGCAATATGGTGAATGCCTTCCCCTTTTTTCTCAATAAATTTCGCAATAGGGCTATCCGGATTGGTCGCTTCCAGCAATTCAATTTTATTGGGCCCGTTCATAAAGAAAGCGGTTTTTACACCTTCACTGGCTACTTCTTCCTGTTTGTAAGCCGGAGCTCCAAACAGCTTTTCAAAAACAAGATTGGACACTTCCAAGTCTTTTACGGCTATACCGATATGTTCAATTTTTCTCATCTGAATATTTCAAAAATTTCTTTAAATCCCGCCGGAGATTCTGCTTTTATTCTTAAAACAAAGATAAAAAACTTTATCCGGCTGCAACTTTAAAAATTTACTACTCAAAAAATCGTATTTTTGCAGCATGGAAACAAATAGACAAAAAAAGATAGGAACCGTTTTGCAAAAAGATCTTGTAGATATTTTGCAGGGCGAAGTGCGTAAAAACGGAATTAGCAATCTAATTATTTCTGTATCAAAAGTGAGCGTTACGACGGATTTATCCATCGCAAAAGTATATTTAAGCATCTTCCCGCCCGAAAAAGGACCGGAACTTTTAAATGCGATCCGCACCAATACCCCTTTAATCAAACACGACTTATCACAACGTGTAAAATTACAATTGCGTAAAGTGCCGAACCTTTCTTTTTATATCGACGACAGCCTTGACTATATCGAAAAGATAGACAAAGCCCTTACTGGAGAAGAAAACCCGATTGAAAACCCGGAACTTTTAATCAAAAGAAAGAAATCATAATTGAATTTCCCGTTTTACATAGCAAAACGTTATACGGTTAGTTTCAGTAAGAGTACTGCCATTAACATTATTACCGGGATTGCGTCGCTGGGCATTATTGTCAGCGCCATGTCCCTGTTTGTTGTGCTATCCGTATTTAGCGGTTTGCGGGAATTCAGCCTTTCCTTTGCGAATGATACCGATCCCGATCTGAAGATATCGGGCACCACCGGAAAATCATTTGAAATCAGTCCGGAACAGGACACACAGCTTAAAAACTCCAAAACCATTGCCTTATACAGTAAAGTTGTGGAAGAACGGGTTCTTTTCTATTTTAACGGAAAAGAACAGGTGGCTTACCTGAAAGGTGTGGACAGTATTTTTAAAAGCATCAATCCTTTTGACAAGAAATTCTACGGCGGACAATGGCTCAATCCAAATACCAGCCAGGTAGTGGTAGGACTTGGGATCACCAACAAGCTTTCAATGGGACTATTCGATTACAACAATCCTTTCGAGGTTTTTGTCCCGAAACCCGGAAAAGGCACTATCGAAAGTCCGAACGACGCTTTCAACAAAGCGGTTCTGGTACCCATCGGGATTTATGCCATTAACGAAGATCTGGACAACAAATATGTTTTTGCCGACCTTGGCCTGGCACAGGAATTACTGCAATACAAACCCAACCAGGTTTCTGCAATGGAAGTAAAACTGAAACCGAATACTACGGATGATGCGGCTATAGCCGAATTAAAAACCATCTTTAAAAACAAGGTCACCGTAAAAACACGTGCGCAGCTAAACGACAGTTTATACAAAATGCTGAACACCGAAAACATTGCCGTTTACCTCATCTTTACACTGGTAATTGTTGTAGCCTTATTCAATCTGGTCGGCGCCTTAATCATGATGATCCTCGATAAAAAAGGCAACCTGAAAACCCTTTTTAATCTGGGTGCCGAAATCCGGCATCTGAGAGGCATTTTCCTGTTACAGGGCAGCCTGCTCACCTTTACAGGAGGCGTTATCGGACTTCTTTTAGGAATTATAATTGTCATTCTCCAAAAGCAGTTCTCGCTGATCATGGTTACACCAAGCATGGCTTATCCGGTTGTTTTCAGCTTTACCAACATCCTTATTGTTTTACTGACCATTATGGTTTTAGGCTTCCTGGCATCATTAATCGCTTCGAGCCGTGTCAGTAAAAAATTACTGCAATAATTATTGCCGTACAAAATAAATCGTACATTTGTCACTCTCAAAATTGAAAGCCGATGATTGTTTCTGTACAGTCCTAAAGGTATCCATTGCTGATTAGGACATTCCGATTTGTTTTTTCCGCCCTATTCTCAGGGCTCATTAATCATTAATCCTAATTTGTTATGACAGAAACCCCTATATCACAAGGTTTATTCTCTAAAATTTTCAGTACTATAAAACAAGCCGTTAAAGGCGACGAAACTTTCGATTTTACATCCGGAAGCATTAAAAAAGCAGTCATCCTGTTAGCCATTCCAATGGTTTTGGAAATGCTGATGGAATCCGTTTTTGCGTTAGTCGATTTGTATTTTGTTGGCCACCTGGAGCACAGCAGCTATGCTATACAAACGGTTGGTCTTACCGAATCGGTAATTACGATTATTTACTCGTTAGCCATCGGAATCAGTATGGCAGCCACAGCCGTGGTAGCACGCCGTATTGGTGAAAAAGATCCCGTTGCCGCAGCCAAAGCCGGTATGCAGGCGATTGTTATTGCCGTAACGATCAATACCGTTATCAGTATTTTAGGCTTTATTTTTGCCAAAGAGATCCTGCTGCTGATGGGCTCATCGGAAGAAGCGGCTGCCTATGGCGTGAATTTCACCCGTATCATGATGGGCGGAAGCTTATGCATCATGCTGCTTTTCCTGATCAACGGTATTTTCAGAGGAGCCGGAAATGCAGCGATTGCAATGAAAAGTCTATGGATTGCCAATATTTGCAACATCATTTTATGCCCGATATTAATTAACGGATTCGGCCCCATTCCGGCATTCGGATTAACCGGCGCGGCTATTGCCACCACTACCGGAAGAAGCCTTGGTGTTGTATACCAGCTGTATCATTTATTCCGCGGAAAAGGTATTTTAAAAATCATCCCGTCTTATTTTATTCCGGATGTTGAGCAGATTAAAGCTTTAGTTAAAATCGCCGCTCCGGGCGTTTTACAATTTGTAATTGCATCCTGCAGCTGGATCTTTTTAGCACAGCTGGTTGCAACCACCGGAGGCGATCACGGCTCTGCCGGTTACCAGACCGCTTTGCGGATCATGATGTTCTTTATCCTTCCGGCCTGGGGACTAAGTAATGCCGCCGCTACCCTGGTAGGGCAGAATTTGGGCGCCAAGCAAGTGGAACGTGCTGAAAAATCGGTTTTAACAACCGCAAAATATAATGTCATATTTATGGTAACGATTACCGTAGTTACGTTTTTATTTGCCAACTATATCATTGGTTTTTTCACAAACGATATTCAGGTAAAAGACATCGCCGTTGAAGCTCTGCACATCATCTGCCTGGGCTATGTATTTTACGGAATCGGGATGGTATTGATCAACACCTTTAATGGTGCCGGCGATACCCTGACACCAACGTGGGTAAACTTTTTCGGATTCTGGCTGTTCCAGATCCCACTGGCCTATTTGCTAGCCAAATACTACCAGATGGGTCCTACCGGTGTTTTTATCGCCATTCCGGTATCGGAAACCGCGATCACGATTGCCAGTATTATTTTGTATAAAAAAGGGCGCTGGAAACGCATTGAAGTATAACAAACAAAAAGGAGCAACTGTGTTGCTCCTTTTTTATAACATCTGATAATCCGAATAGGCTTCCTGGATTTCATCCAGTATCCGGAATAAGGTTTCCCCGTCATCGGTAGTTACCAGTTTCTGACGGTATTCTTTAAATCCGTGGATTCCTTTAAAATAATTGGTATAATGACGGCGCATTTCTACAATACCAACACGTTCCCCTTTCCAGTCCATTGACCAGGTAAGGTGGTTTCTTGCTGCTTCCACTCTGTCCTGTATGGTTGGCGTTGGCAGTAATTCCCCGGTATTAAAATAATGTTTGATCTCGTTAAATATCCATGGATATCCAATTGCAGCACGCCCGATCATAATACCGTCCAATCCGTAGCGGTTTTTATATTCCAGTGCTTTTTGCGGACTGTCGATATCGCCGTTACCAAAAATAGGCATCGTAATTCTCGGGTTGTTTTTCACGCGTTCAATATGGCTCCAGTCGGAATGCCCTTTATACATCTGGGCACGGGTTCTGGCATGAATCGTCAGCGCCTGTACGCCTACATCCTGTAGTCTTTCGGCCACTTCATCAATATTGATCGAATCTTCATCCCAGCCCAGTCTTGTTTTTACCGTTACCGGAAGATGGGTACTTTTAATAACCGCTTTCGTCAGGCGCACCATCAGGTCGACATCTTTCAACACTCCGGCTCCGGCTCCTTTGCATACCACTTTCTTTACCGGACATCCAAAATTGATATCCACCAAATCCGGCTCGACCGTTTCCACGATCTTTGCCGAAAGTGCCATGGCTTCTTCATCACCACCGAAAATCTGAATCCCAACCGGTCTTTCATAATCGAAAATATCCAGTTTTTTACGGCTTTTCATTGCATCGCGTATGAGTCCTTCCGAAGAGATAAACTCCGAATACATCAAATCTGCGCCATGAAGTTTGCACAGCCTGCGGAAAGGCGGATCGCTCACATCTTCCATAGGTGCCAGCAATAACGGATAATCGGGTAATTCTATGTTGCCAATCTTGACCATCTTCTACATTTTGGCGCAAAATTACGAATTTTTCAGCGATTCTTTTTCTTAAGAAATGTTTAAAGCTTTTTTAAGCTGCTTTACAGGAAAGCATTAACGCTTTCCGAAGGCATAAAAAACAGCCTTAATACTCCGTTGAGCCGGGCAGTTTTCCTGCAAATCCGGGCGAAACAGTGTTATGCTGCCGTTATTTTTACGGTTAGCGGCAAAAAAGGTGCCGATTTAAAAATTAATCGTTTGTAACTGTTTAACTTTAAATTATATTTGCCGATTATTTCACTACCTTTATATGTTGGACCATGGTGAATGATGACTAATCGGAGCGTATAAGCTGCTGATTGGATGCGTAAAGGATTGCAGCGGCATCCTTTTGTCTCACGAAGTGAGCAAAAGATACAGCGGAAAGCCTGGCCTGCTTCCGGCAGGATACGCCCAAATAAACTTGATACTAAACGAAGATGAAGCATATTAGAAATTTTTGCATTATTGCACACATCGATCACGGAAAAAGTACGTTAGCCGATCGATTGCTTGATGCCACCCAAACCGTAACGGCCCGTGAGCAACAGGCGCAGTTACTGGACAACATGGACCTGGAGCGTGAGCGTGGAATCACGATTAAAAGCCACGCCATCCAGATGGAATATACCTATAAAGGGGAACAATATATCCTGAACCTGATTGATACTCCGGGACACGTGGATTTCTCCTATGAGGTTTCCCGCTCCATTGCTGCCTGCGAAGGTGCTTTATTAATTGTAGATGCTGCACAGAGTATACAGGCGCAAACGATCTCCAACTTATACCTTGCTTTGGAAAATGACCTGGAAATTATCCCGGTCCTGAACAAAGTGGATTTACCAAGTGCAAATCCAGAAGAAGTGAGCGATGACATCGTAGATTTATTAGGCTGCAAACACGACGAGATCATTCCGGCTTCCGGAAAAACAGGTCTTGGCGTAGACAAAATATTAGAAGCTATTATTGAGCGTATCCCTGCTCCGAAAGGCGATAAAGAAGAACCGCTTCAGGCTTTGATTTTCGACTCGGTTTACAATCCGTTCCGCGGTATTGAAGTTATTTTCCGTGTTATTAACGGTGAAATCAAAAAAGGACAGAAAATCAAGTTCATGGCTACCGGCAATGAATATTATGCTGACGAGATTGGTACTTTAAAATTAAATCAGGTTCCCAAACAGGTTGTTTCTACAGGCGATGTTGGGTATTTGATCTCCGGAATTAAAGAAGCCCGTGAAGTAAAAGTGGGTGATACTATTACCGATGCCAAAACGCCGACGCAAAACATGATTAAAGGTTTTGAGGATGTGAAACCAATGGTATTTGCCGGTATTTATCCTGTTGATACGGAAGATTATGAAGAATTGCGTAACTCTATGGAGAAACTGCAACTAAACGATGCTTCTCTGGTGTTCACACCGGAAAGTTCGGCGGCTTTAGGGTTTGGTTTCCGTTGTGGATTCTTAGGAATGTTACACATGGAAATTATCCAGGAGCGTTTAGAGCGTGAATTCAACATGACGGTTATTACAACGGTTCCGAACGTTTCGTACCTGGCTTACACCAAAAAAGATCCGGAAACGGCGCTGATTGTAAACAACCCTTCGGATTTACCGGAGCCTTCAAAATTAGACCGTGTAGAGGAGCCGTATATCAAGGCGACAATCATTACCAAATCGGACTTTGTGGGTAACGTAATGTCTTTGTGTATTGAAAAACGTGGTTTGATTACCAACCAGACATATTTAACGACCGAGCGTGTGGAATTGAATTTCGACATGCCGCTGGCCGAAATTGTATTTGATTTTTACGACCGTTTAAAAACGGTATCCAAAGGATATGCTTCTTTTGACTACTCTCCGATTGGAATGCGTACGTCAAAATTAGTAAAACTGGATGTCCTGCTGAATGCGAATTCTGTGGATGCCCTTTCTGCGCTGATTCACGAAGACAATGCATATAACATTGGTAAAAAAATGTGTGAAAAGCTGAAAGAATTAATCCCGCGCCAGCAATTTGATATTCCGATTCAGGCTGCTATCGGCGCCAAAATTATCGCCCGTGAAACCATTAAAGCGTTGCGTAAAGACGTAACCGCAAAATGTTATGGTGGTGATATTTCCCGTAAGCGTAAGCTACTTGAAAAACAGAAAAAAGGTAAAAAACGTATGCGTCAGGTGGGTAACGTAGAAATCCCGCAGGAAGCATTTATGGCTGTATTAAAGCTGAATGATTAACATAGAAGACCTGATATAATCAGGTCTTTTTTTTATGCTGCTGTAACCCTCCTCCAAATCAATTATACTGAAAGTTTAAAGTAAATTTAATTTTAAAACAATATTTACAATATTTTAACTTTAAACAGCTTTTTAATTAATCATAACTACAATTTAATTGCATTTTCACAATATCGAAAAGCGTTTTTTCGTTAACTTTACATGGCTAAAAATCATTTTAGTTATGAGAAAATTTATCCCCATTTTAATATTTCTCTTTAATCTCTCTTTATATGCACAAGGGATCACTATTGACACGACTTCACAGAGCGTTCCGCAGCTGATCAGCAACTCCCTTTTACAGAATTCCTGTTTTAACGAAACCAACTTTCAATATTCTTCCCATCGCGGTATCGGGCAGTTTACGAGCACCAATCCGAATTTCCCGATTCAAAGCGGTATCATTATTCGTAACGGTATCGCGAAATATACGGAAGGGCAATATACCGGATTAAACGAAAGCAGTGTGCTCACCGCAGCCGGTGATCCGGATTTACAAAACATCAGCAATGCCAGCGGACAGCCGTCATCTATAAACGATGTGGCGTATATACAATTTGATTTCACGCCCTTATCCAGCAGTTTTAGTTTTGATTTTCTTTTTGCATCCAACGAATACGGTCAGTACCAATGCGGGTTTAGTGATATTTTCGCGTTTTTGCTTACCGATCTGACCACCGGTGTGACCACTAACCTGGCGGTCGTACCGAATACAACCATTCCGATTTCGGTAAAAACCATACGCGACAATCTCTACAATTCCGGCTGTACGTCATCGAATCCGAATCTATTCGGCCGTTATAATGTTACCGATGTTGCCAATTCTGCCATTAACATGCGCGGAGAAACCGTCCTGCTGACCGCTGCTTCTGCCGTAACGCCCAACAGGGCCTACCGTATTAAACTTGCCATAGGCGATTATAACGATGCTAATTTTGATTCGGCTGTATTTATCGCCGGGAAAAGTTTTGTAACCAATACCGATTTAGGACCGGACACCACGATCTGCCAGGGAGAAACCATACTGTTGCAATCGGGATTAGGACCGCAGTTCAATCATGTCTGGACTTTTAACGGCTCGATAATTCCCGGAGCAACCGCAGCCACATTAACCGTTACCCAGGCCGGAACCTATGGCGTGATTGCCACAACCGGCAATGGCAGCTGCCAGATAACCGACGACATTGTGATTACCGATCTGGCTATCACGATGCCAAATGACCTGAGAGTCTGCAACAACGGACAGAGTACTTTTGTATTTAACCTGACACAAAACAATGCGGCTGCTTTAGGCCTGAATAACGCCAGCTTTGAATTGCTGTATTATGCTTCTTTAGCCGATGCCAATGCGAACAATCCCATTCCGCAATCGGATCTGGCAGCTTATTCCAGTGCCGGCAACCAAACCATATACATTAAAGTGAGAAGACTGAGCAACAATACAATTTGCAACAATCTTATTTCCTTTAACCTGCTGGTCAATGCCATGATTACCGCTACACAACCACCCAATCTGTCCAGATGCAGCACCCGTTCCGGAAATTTAAGCATTAACTTAACGGTTCAGACTCCCATAATTTTAAACGGACAGAATGCCAACGCTTTCAGCATACAGTATTTCACTTCACAGAGCAATGCTCAAAACAATACTGCTGCGATAAGCAATCCGGGTGCTTTCACGATGACTGCCGGGCAATCGCCAATGACCATCTGGGTCAGAATGTCCGATAGTAACAATCCGGGATGTTATGCTCTGGTTAGCTTTGATGTGGTTATCGAACCGCTTCCTCCGGTAGATACCCATCCCAACGTAATTGAATGCAGCAGCTATACGCTGCCGCCTTTGGTAAACGGGCATTATTTTTCCGGTCCGAACGGCACGGGCGTTCCACTCAATCCGGGTGACGTGATTACACAACAGGGTACCTATTTTATTTTTAACGGCCCGATAGGCCCTTTAGGCTGTACGGATCAGAATTCTTTTATGGTAACGTTAATCGATCAGTTGAGTTTTCCGGATACCGGTTGCGGACAATATATCATCCGAAGTGCGCCGGCAGGGAATTTCTACACCGGACCGGCTGGAACCGGAACACTGCTACCACCGGGAACCGTATTGACAACCAATCAGACCATTTATTTTTATGCGCTTGTTAATGGTGTTCCCTGCCAGGAAAAAACCTACAACATTACCATTTTCCCGTTACCACCGGTAGATACTCCGGCCGATGTGGTAACCTGCAACTCCTATGTATTGCCGGCGCTCACGAATGGTAATTATTATACCGGAACCGGAGGAACCGGAACCCAGTTAAGCGCCGGAGCCACCATTACCGCCAGCCAGACGTTATATGTATATGCGTTTAACGGAACCTGTCCTAACCAGCATCCTTTTCGCATCAATATTATTGACACTGCTGTTTTCCAGCCAATAACCGCCTGCGGAGAGTTTATACTGCCGGCCATTCCGATTGGCAATTATTATACCCAGCCGGGAGGCAACGGTACCGTTATTCCGGCCGGAACAAGCATCACCACGTCACAGACGGTTTACTATTATGCCAATACCACCACCACACCCAATTGTACGGACAATCTGAACTACCAGCTAACGATACTGCAAAAACCGGTAGTGGACACTCCGGCTGACCGGTTGGAATGTGCCCAGTACCTGCTTCCGCCATTAAACAACGGCGCTTATTTTACCGGAACCGGAGGAACCGGAACACCATTAAATGCCGGTGCTGTTATTACAAGTACGCAGACCCTTTATATTTATGCGTCTTCCAGCAATGGCTGTACGAACGAGCATCCTTTTACTGTTACCATAAGACCCTTACCGCCAATAGATAGTTTTACAGACGTATATACCTGTACTTCTTTTACCCTGCCGCAGTTAACCAACGGTAATTATTATACCGGAACCGGAGGAACCGGAACCCAATTAAACGCCGGAACCGATATTACGACCACCCAGACCATTTATATCTTTAACAACTGGAGTGATTTCCCGCAATGTACTAACGAAACGATGTTTACCGTACATGCTCTGGGCATTGATGTCGGCACGTTTGACGATATCCGCGCCTGCGACAGTTACACCCTGCCCAATTTAACCATCGGAAATTATTATACACAGCCTAACGGACAGGGCAGCCTACTTCCTGCCGGAACAGTTTTAACCACTACCCAGACTATTTATGTGTATGCCGTTTCCGGAAACCGGTTTACCTGTACCGATGAAGATGATTTTCTGGTTACCGTTTCCGTAACTCCTGTTTTACCTATATTTAACGATGTAGAGCGCTGCGGAAGCTATACCCTGCCGGCGATACCGCTTGGAAATTATTTTAGTGCTTCCGGAGGAACGGGTACTGCTTACAATGCCGGTGACGTTATTTCCGGTTCGCAGACCATGTATGTTTATGCCGCCGCCGCGGATAACAGTAACTGTTTTGATGAAAAACCGTTTCAAATTACCATTCATCCTTTACTGGATTTAGCTCTTGCAGACGGCACCATCTGTGTCGATCCGGTAACACAGGCCGTCATCACGCCTTATACCATAAACACCGGATTAAGCCCTTCGCTGTTCACGGTGGAATGGTCCTTAAACAACCAGGTCGTGCATACCGGACCCGATTATACCGCCACACAAACCGGTACCTATACCGTCAGCACTATAAAACTAACCCCGGAATCGGGTAATGACTGCAATTACAGTCCGGAAACCGTTATTGTCGATCAATCCAGTGTTGCCATAGCCACGCTGTCCATCAGCGAGCCTTTTGCCGATTCCAGCACGATTACCGTAAACGTTACCGGAGGTTACGGGAATTACGTTTTTCAGCTTGACGACGGTGGCGAACAAACGTCGAATGTTTTCAACAATGTATCGGGAGGAGAACACTGGGTCAGCATTATTGATACCAAGACTAATTGCGGCCTTATCCGCTTAAAAACCTATATCCTGAAATATCCTAAATATTTCACTCCGAACGGTGACGGTTATAACGACACCTGGAACATCCCGGATTTGCGCAATCAGAAAGATGCCCGGATCTATATTTTTGACCGTTACGGAAAATTCTTAAAAGAAATCAGCCCTAACGGAAGCGGATGGAACGGAACTCTTAACGGTTATCCGCTACCTTCAACCGACTATTGGTTTAAGGTTCTTTTTAAAGATAACGGAGATCAAAAAGAATTCAAAGCCCACTTTTCACTGAAACGATAAGCGCCGTTTTTCAGTCCTTTTAACATTCTTATCCTGTGCGTTTTTTTTATTTAACTTTGCACTCTTATAATTTATTCAAATGATAGAAGATAAAACGCCTCAAAGAACAAGTTTGTCCCAACTGGGGGAATTTGGATTAATAGATCATTTAACCAAAAACATCCAGATCAGCCAGCCTTCTACCCTGAAAGGAATTGGTGATGACGCTGCCGTTCTGGATTTTAAAGATAAAAAAGCCGTTATTTCTACCGATTTATTAGTAGAAGGTGTTCATTTCGATCTGGCTTACATGCCGTTAAAGCATTTGGGTTATAAAGCTGTGGTGGTGAATCTTTCCGACATCTGCGCGATGAATGCCAAACCGACCCAGATAACAGTTTCGATTGCCGTTTCAAACCGTTTTCCGCTGGAAGCACTGGAAGAACTTTATGATGGAATTGCACTGGCTGCCAAAATTTACGATGTGGATGTTATTGGCGGCGACACGACTTCTTCTCAAAAAGGTTTATTAATCAGCATTACGGCTATTGGAGAAGCGACTGAAGAGGAACTGGTGTACAGAACCGGCGCTAACGATAATGATTTATTGGTGGTTACCGGCGATGTTGGTGCGGCCTATATGGGATTGCAGGTACTGGAACGCGAAAAGCAGGTATTCCAGGTGAACCCGAACAACCAGCCGGATCTTGACAATTATACCTATTTAATAGAACGCCAGTTAAAACCGGAAGCCCGTAAAGACGTTAAAGAGCTATTACAGGCTTTGGATCTAAAACCTACGGCTATGATTGATATTTCTGACGGCTTGTCATCCGAGATTATCCACCTGTGTAAGAATTCCGGAACTGGCTGTAACCTATATGAAGACAAATTGCCGCTTGATCCGCAATTGATCAATACCTGTGAAGAGTTTAATGTAGACAGCACGACGATTGCCATTAACGGCGGTGAAGATTATGAATTGCTTTTCACGATCAAGATGGACGATTTCGACAAGATTAAAGGAAACCCTAATTTTACGGTAATCGGTCATATGACACCGGAAAGCGAAGGCATCCATTTAATTACAAGAGCAAACACTAAAATTCCTTTGAAGGCAAGAGGCTGGAACGCTTTAAATGCTGAGTAATAAAATAATTCCAAAAAAAAAGCGTTAGTACATTACTAACGCTTGATTTTTAATGAGCTAAACCAAATCCTCTATTTGGCTGGGCTGAAGCAAGACCTTTTACAGGCTGGGCTAAAGAAGGTAATCCACTATTTTTACCTTATACTGTATAAACTAACTTAATTAAGTATTTAATGACACTGTAAAAGTACTTCTTTCGACAACACAGATTTTACGGTTTTTTCAAGTATTTTTTACGGTTTCGTTTTTTTTTGAGTTTTTCTTTGTTTTTAACACTTTCAAAGGGTTTAAAAGGGCTTAAAATCGTTCTGAAAGGGCTTCAGCATCTCAAAAAACCGTACCATTTATAAACCGGATTACGGTATAGTAAAAAGGCTTTCCCGAAAAGAGAAAGCCTTTTTTATAATTTACATTTTCATCAGCCAGTTACGCATAGAAACTTCTTCATTGATAATTCCTCTCAATTCTGAAATTTTCACACGATCCTGCTGCATGGTATCTCTGTGACGAATCGTTACTGTTTCATCTTCTAATGTCTGATGATCGACCGTAACACAGAACGGTGTTCCTAATGCATCCTGACGACGGTAACGACGCCCTACGGCATCTTTCTCATCATAGGCAACATTGAAATCCCATTTTAGATCTTCTATAATTTTTCTGGCAACTTCCGGCAGACCATCTCTTTTAATTAATGGCAGTATCGCAGCCTTTGTTGGCGCTAAAACGGAAGGCAGTCTTAAAACCGTACGGGTTGAGCCGTCTTCCAATACTTCTTCCTGCAATGATTTCGAGAAAACTGACAAGAACATTCTGTCCAGTCCAACAGAGGTTTCCACTACATACGGGACATAGCTGGAGTTTGTTTCGTTATCGAAATATTGTAATTTCTTACCGGAATGCTGTTCGTGTGCTTTTAAATCGAAATCGGTTCTGGAGTGAATTCCTTCCAGTTCTTTAAATCCGAATGGGAAGTTAAATTCGATATCGGCAGCAGCATTAGCATAATGGGCTAATTTTTCATGGTCGTGGAAACGATAGTTTTCTTTTCCTAATCCTAATGAAAGGTGCCATTTTAATCTTGTTTCTTTCCAGTATTCGTAATATTTCATTTCTTCCCCCGGACGAACAAAAAACTGCATTTCCATTTGTTCGAACTCCCGCATACGGAAGATAAACTGACGGGCAACGATTTCGTTACGGAACGCTTTTCCGGTTTGTGCAATTCCAAAAGGAATCTTCATACGTCCTGTTTTCTGTACGTTCAGGAAGTTTACAAAGATACCCTGTGCCGTTTCCGGACGCAGGTACAGGTCCATAGCAGAATCGGCAGAAGCGCCTAATTTTGTTCCGAACATCAGGTTAAACTGGCGTACTTCGGTCCAGTTTCTGGATCCTGATTCCGGGCAGGCAATTTCCAGCTCTTCAATCAAAGCCTTAACATCGGCAAGATTTTCCGTTTCCAGGGAACGTGCCATTCTTTCCAGAATTTCGCGCTGTCTGCTTCGGTATTCAATAACACGGGCATTGGTCGCTACAAACTGTGCTTCATCAAAAGCATCGCCAAAACGGTCTTTTGCTTTATCAATTTCTTTTTGTGCTTTCTGGTTTAATTTTTCGGCATAATCCTCAATTAAAACATCCGCACGATATCTTCTTTTTGAATCTTTATTGTCAATTAGCGGATCGTTAAACGCATCCACGTGGCCGGAAGCTTTCCATGTAGTAGGATGCATAAAAATAGCAGCATCAATACCTACAATGTTTTCGTGCATCTGAACCATGGATTTCCACCAGTATTCACGTATATTTTTCTTTAATTCTACACCGTTTTGAGCATAATCGTATACTGCGCTCAAACCATCATAAATTTCGCTAGAAGGGAAAATAAATCCGTATTCTTTTGCATGCGAAACTACATTCTTAAATAAGTCTTCTTGTTTTGCCATAATGCAAAAATAGGAAAAAGAGATTGTAAAAAATAGGGGAAATTTTAACTTTTTGAAGTATTATCGAAATTGGAAATTAGCCGTTCCGATTATTCGGTCCTGATGGATTATGTTAACTTCATAATCGCCTTTAATCAGTTTTTTTTTATCGACGTCAACAAAGGCGCAAACGTCGGTCGCTTTATTATCATAAAACACGATCCCTCTGGCGGTACAGTCCAGATCGCTGTTGTATTTTTCATTAGGATGAAGGCCGTTGCTCAACACGGTATGTTCCGGGTTTACAATCTGATAGAAAATTTCCTGATTGCCGCGGCCGATGTTTTCGTTATATGCTAAAGTGTAGCAAATCCTGATCTGGTCTATTTTATTGGACCGGTTGGTTTCCAAAAAATCGCTGTAGATAATTTTAACACCTCTAACGCTTACATTCATCGCTTTGAGTTGTTTCGATTTCAGACCGGCATCATCATTTTCCAGGCTGCTTAACTCGTTACTGGCTGCTTTCGCCGTTTTTTTTCTTTCTTTCGTTTTCGTGCTGGCAATCTTCTGTTTTACCTTTTCCGTCTTTTTCAAATCTGCCGTAACAGCTTGGGGTTGTTTTACGGCTCCTTCGGGATGTATGACTGTTTTAAAAAGCAGGGAACTTCTTTTCGTATTTGTCCCCAGAACATTGCTAACAGAATCATATCGTTTTAAAATTTCCGAAAGTTCATTTTTATGTATGGAATTCTCTAAAGATATCTTATCTTTAAGTGATTTGTTTTCACTAGATAACCGATATAAATTAAAAGACAGGGTGAGTACTCCGATAACGAGCACACCGACACTCACCTGACCTAAAATTGAAGAATTATTACTTGTCATTTCTATTTATTAATCAATAAAAGTATTCCGCCTGTTGTAATACTAAAAAAATAATCGATGAAATGATAAAAAACTTGATAAACTTACTCTTTCCGAGATTATGTAGCGGCTGTAACAGCATTTTGTTACAAAATGAAGGGGCAATTTGCATCAAATGCCGGCATGAGATCCCGATTACGAATCATCATCTGATACCGGAAAATGAAACCCTTAAAAAGTTCTACGGAAGACTGCCTCTGGAATATGCTTCCTCCTTTTTTTATTACCATAAAGAAGGTATTGTACAGCAGCTCATTCATCATCTCAAATACAAAGGCCGGCAGGAAATAGGCGAATTGCTCGGCAATTGGTATTTTTCAGAAATTAAAGACCTTACCATTCTCAAAACCGTTACCGAGATCATCCCGGTTCCGCTTCACAAAAAACGGTTACAGGAACGCGGTTACAACCAGCTCACCACATTCGGGAAAGCGCTGGCGGCCGGTTTTGAAATTCCGTACAACGAAACCATCCTGCTCCGTAAATATTATTCCAAAACCCAGACAAAGAAGACTATTTTCAGCCGGACCGAGATTGGCACCGAATTATTCGAGGTTCATTTTACCGAAAAAGACCACGGCAAACATTTTTTACTGATCGACGATGTTATTACCAGCGGTGCCACACTGGAAGCCTGCGGCAAAATGCTGCTGAAAATTCCCAATGCCAGCCTGAGCATCCTTGCCATTGGTTATACACACTCTTAATTTTACAAAGATTTTCTAAAAACATTTTCATTCCACTGAATATAATTGTTATTTTGTGCTGTAAAATCATTGGTAACATGTTGAAGAACCGTATTGCTTTCTTTATTATTGTCTTTTCTCTTTTATTAACCGGTTGTGCCAAAAGAGGTATGGTTTCGGGTGGTCCGAAAGACACCATTCCTCCTACAATCACCTATAGTAATCCTGAGAATTTCAGTACTAATTTTAACGGGAATTTCATCAAGATCAATTTCGATGAATATATTAAGGTAAAAGACATCAATAAACAACTGATTATTTCGCCTCCAATGAAGAAGGCTCCGGATATCGTTCCGATGGGCTATGCCAGCAAATACATCACCATTAAAATCAAAGATACTTTACAACCCAACACTACTTACAGTTTTAATTTCGGACAGAGTATAACGGACAACAATGAGTTCAATCCGTATTCCCAGTTTAAATATGTGTTTTCAACCGGTCCGTATATTGATTCTTTAAAAGTGGGCGGTGTCATCAAAGATGCCTATTCCCGAAAGGCCGATAATTTTGTATCGGTAATGCTGTATGAAGCCGAAAAATTTACCGATTCCACCGTTTTTAAACAGCAGCCGCGTTATGTTACCAATACGCTGGACAGTTTAAAAGTGTTTACCCTGGAAAATTTAAAAGAGGGCAAATACCATGTTGTTGCCATAAAAGACGTTAATAACGACTATAAGTTTGATCCGAAAACCGATAAAATCGCTTTTTTTAAGGATCCGATTACGATTCCTAACGATACCCTTTTCAGCCTGAGTTTATTCAAGGAAGAGCTTCCGTTTAAAGCAGAAAAGCCTACACAGGAAACTCCCAACAAACTGATTTTAGGTTACGAAGGGAAAGATCCGAAAAACACCAAAGTGATTGTGAAACGGGGCGGCGAAACGCTGAATACCATAATTACCAAATTCCCGGCCAAAGATTCCCTACACATCTGGCTGCCTAAAATCACGCCCGATTCCCTGCAGATCCTGGTTAGTAACGGCAATTATTCAAAAGAGTTTAAAACGAAAATCAAGGAGCAGAAAGTTAAAGATTCCTTGTCTTTTGATGCCAAACCAAAGGGTTCCATCGGCCTGAGAGATCTTTTTACAGTATTGCCTTCGATGCCTTTAACCAAAATTGACGAGGCTAAAATGAAGCTGATCAATAAAGATTCCGTAGCGGTTCCCTTTAAAACAAAATATAACGATTTTGATAATGCGCTGGAATTCGACTTTAAAAAAGAACCCAATCAGAAATATTCCCTGACCTTATTTCCGGGCGCTTTAACCGATTTTTACGAAAAGGCCAACGATACCCTTAAATATTCATTAGCCACAAAAAGCATTACGGAGTATGGTAATTTACGGGTACAGCTTGAAAACGTAAAACGTTTTCCTGTAATTCTGGAAATTCTTGATAAAAATGCCAAAGTGATTGCAACCGCGTACAGCGAAAAAGAAACGGTTCTGGACTTCAACACGCTCGAACCGAATTTATACACGCTGCGCCTGATTTACGACGACAATAAGAACCGCAAATGGGACACCGGTAATTACCTGGAAAAGTTACAACCGGAAGAGGTTATTTATTTTATTAATGATGTCGACGTTCGCGCAAACTGGGATGTGGATCAGGTTTTTAAATTAGATTAAACTTATCCCTGTCTCTCAGGAAGCCCAGTTTATTTCTGTTCGCCAGCATTAATTCTTTGTCCAGCTGAACGGAGAACACCACTTCTTTTTCCACCGGTTCCACCAAAGCATTACCCAGATAGTCCAGTACCTGCGAATGTCCGGAATAAAAGTTATGATTCACATCGTCACCAATCCGGTTCACCCCTATCACATAGGACATATTTTCTATGGCTCTTGCTTTCAATAATGTATCCCAGGCTAAAATTCTAACCTGAGGCCAGTTCGCTACATAGATCAGCAAATCATAATCGTCATTGTTACGGGAAAAAACCGGAAAACGCAGGTCGTAGCAAATTAACGGACAGATTCTCCATCCCAGATAATTCACAATCAGTCTTTCGGTTCCGCCGGAAGTATAAACCTTGTTTTCGCCAGCCAGGGAAAACAGGTGTCGTTTATCGTAGTATTCCACATCACCGTTAGGAAAAACAAAAAGCAGGCGGTTATAGAAATTATCATTTTCGCGGATGACCAGACTGCCTGTTATGGCACAGTTTTTTTCAACGGCCGTGTGTTTCATCCACGTTACCGTTACACCATCCATGGATTCGGCTACTTCATCGGGATTCATCGTAAAACCGGAGCTGAACATTTCCGGCAATACAACCAGCAGCGAATCTTCGGGAATATTCTGAATTTTTGCAGCAAAATAATTTCTGTTTACTTCCGGGTTTTCCCAGAAAAGAGGGGCCTGAATAATGCTAATTTTCATTTCCTGTGCTTCGTTTTTACGGTTTATGGATTCGAAATGTATTTCTTCAATAAAAATAGAAAAGATATTGTAAACAAAAGGGTTTCATCCCACAAAAATACTGCAGGTTTTATTGCTAAAAACAAAAAACGCATTCAGCTTGTGGCCGAATGCGTTTTTATCGTGATTTTTATAAAACTATTTGATACTTGCTTTAAGATATTCTCTGTTCATACGGGCAATATTCTCAAGAGAAATTCCTTTTGGACATTCTACCTCACAAGCACCGGTATTGGTACAGTTACCAAAACCTTCGTGGTCCATTTGCTCTACCATGTTCAGTACACGCTCTGCTGCTTCCACTTTACCCTGAGGCAATAAAGCAAATTGCGATACTTTAGCCGAAACAAACAACATAGCCGAAGAGTTTTTACAAGTAGCCACACAAGCACCACAACCGATACAGGTAGCCGCATCGAAAGCTCTGTCTGCATCATGTTTAGGAATTGGAATTGCGTTAGCATCCTGTGTATTTCCGGAAGTATTTACCGAAATAAATCCTCCTGCGTGCTGAATTCTGTCGAAAGCACTTCTGTCTACAACTAAATCTTTAATTACCGGGAAAGCTTTCGCACGGAATGGTTCAATATAAATAGTATCGCCATCTTTAAACATACGCATGTGTAACTGACAAGTCGTTACTCCTCTGTCTGGTCCGTGAGCTTCACCGTTAATATACAAAGAACACATTCCGCAGATTCCCTCACGACAATCGTGATCGAAAGCTACCGGTTCGTCTCCTTTTTCTACTAATCCGTCATTCAATACGTCTAACATTTCCAAGAAAGACATATCAGGCGACACATCGCTGATTTTATAATCAACTAATTGTCCTTTATCTTGAGCGTTTTTCTGACGCCATATTTTTAACGTTAAATTCATAACTTTTTGTATTAAGTATTAAGTGCAAGGTATTCTAATTTGCCTTAACACATTAAAATTATTTGTAACTTCTTTGAACCAGTTTCACATTTTCGAATTTCAGCTCTTCTTTGTGTAATACGGCTTCTCTCGGGTTTCCTTTGTATTCCCAAGCGGCTACGTATGCAAAGTTAACGTCATCACGTTGTGCTTCTCCTTCTTCTGTTTGATATTCTTCTCTAAAGTGACCTCCACAAGATTCATTTCTGTGTAAAGCATCTTTAGCGAATAACTCTCCTAATTCCAAGAAATCGGCAACACGCAATGCTTTTTCCAATTCCTGGTTAAATCCGTTAATATCTCCGGGAACACGAACGTCTCTGTAGAATTCCTCACGGATGGCTTTAATCTCATCCATAGCTTCCGTAAGTCCCTGGGCATTACGCGCCATACCTACTTTATCCCACATTACTTTTCCTAATTTTCTATGGAAATGGTCAACAGAATGTGTACCGTTATTGTTACTGAATTTTTCAATCAAGTCTCTAACGTTTTTCTCCGCTTCCGCAAATTCCGGTAAATCTGTTGAGATTTTACCTGTACGGATATCTTTTGATAAATAATCACCAATAGTGTACGGTAATACGAAGTATCCGTCAGCAAGACCCTGCATCAAAGCAGAAGCTCCCAAACGGTTCGCACCGTGATCGGAGAAGTTTGCTTCACCAATAGAATAACAACCTTCAATTGTGGTCATTAAGTTATAATCTACCCAGATTCCACCCATTGTGTAGTGAACTGCCGGATAAATCATCATTGGTGTTTCGTATGGATTATCGTCAACGATTTTCTCATACATCTGGAACAGGTTACCATATTTGTTAGCAACTACTTCTGTTCCTAATTTTTTCACTAAAGCCGCGTCATTCTGATCCAGGTGTTTGATTTTTGCCTGCTCTTTTCCATAACGCTGAATTGCAGAAGCAAAATCCAAATAAACGGCTTCTCCAGTTTTGTTAACACCATATCCCGCATCACATCTTTCTTTTGCTGCACGTGAAGCTACGTCACGCGGTACCAGGTTACCAAAAGATGGATAACGTCTTTCCAAATAATAATCTCTGTTTTCTTCTGCGATTTGTGTTGGTTTCAAACGGCCTTCACGAATAGCAATAGCATCATCCATGTTTTTAGGAACCCAGATTCTACCGTCATTTCTTAATGATTCAGACATCAGGGTTAATTTAGACTGGTGGTCTCCTGATACCGGAATACAAGTTGGGTGAATTTGCGTATAACAAGGATTAGCGAAGTAAGCTCCTTTTTTGTGTATTTTCCATGCAGCGGTTACGTTACTTCCCATAGCATTGGTAGAAAGGAAGAATACGTTTCCGTAACCTCCTGAAGCGATAACAACAGCGTGAGCTGAATGTCTTTCGATTGCTCCGGTAACCAGGTCACGGGCAATGATTCCTCTTGCTTTTCCATCAACGATAACAAGGTCTAACATTTCATGACGGTTGTACATCTGGATTTTTCCACGTCCGATTTGACGGTTCATTGCAGAATAAGCGCCTAATAACAACTGTTGTCCTGTTTGTCCTTTTGCATAGAATGTTCTGGAAACCAATGTTCCACCGAAAGAACGGTTATCTAATAAACCTCCGTACTCACGTGCCAAAGGCACACCCTGAGCCACACATTGGTCAATAATATTAGCCGATACTTCTGCTAAACGGTGAACGTTAGCTTCACGGGCGCGGTAATCGCCTCCTTTAACCGTATCGTAAAACAAACGGAAAGTGGAGTCACCATCACCCTGGTAGTTTTTTGCTGCATTGATACCTCCCTGTGCTGCAATCGAGTGCGCACGACGTGGAGAATCCTGAAAACAAAAAGCTTTTACGTTATAACCTAATTCTGCCAAAGTAGCGGCAGCCGAACCTCCAGCCAAACCTGTTCCAACGATGATTACATCGATGTTACGTTTGTTCGCCGGGTTAACCAGGTTGATGTGATCTTTATAGTCTGTCCATTTCGTTGAAATAGGACCTTGAGGTATTTTAGAATCTAATGCCATAATCTTTATCTATTATAGGATTATTTAACAAAGTGAATATATAAAGGAATAATAGCAAATAAAAGCGGTACAATAATTGCAAATCCTTTTCCGAAAATTCGAATCGCCGGAGAATATTTAGGATTATTAGCTCCTAACGACTGGAAAGCACTATTAAATCCGTGTAGTAAGTGGAATGCTAAAACAGCCATTGAAAACACGTAGAAAATGGTAAATGCCAATCCCAGTTTCGGATCTTTAAAGAACGCAATTGTAATTGTATGTAAATCTTTATATCCTTCTGCAAATTTAATTTTCGCCGGTTTAACGTAGTAAAAATCACGTCCTTCAACAACAATATTTTCACCGTCCACACTTTGTACCGGGATAAATTTATCCTGTCCCCAACCGGAAGTAAGGTAAAATTCCTGAGAGTTTCCTGGCTGTGCTTCTACTGTAATTTTTTGCAAAGGCATATTTGAGAAATGCATTTTTGCCCAAAAATTCACCATGTGAGTAGCGATAAAAATCAGGATTAAGGTTCCTAAAACCGCCATGTTTCTTGAAGCCCACGCGCTGTTTGCAGCAGCGTTGTTTTTAGCATACCCAACAGGCCTTGCTTTCTTGTTTTGGATTGTCAGAAGAATACCATCGATCGCGTGGAATAAAATCGAAATGTACGTTAAATAAGATAGAATTTTTACAGCTGGATTGGTAGTCATAAACAATGCATATTCGTTGAATTGCAATTGTGTTCCGAATAATAACTGTAGGTTACCTGCTAAGTGACCCACCAAAAACAAGCATAAAAATAAACCCGTAAGAGCCATCCAGTATTTTTTCCCGATAGATGACTTTAAAAGTGCAGATTTTGCCATAGTGTTTGATTGTAATAGTTTTTAAAAAAATCAAACAAAAGTAACGCTATTTCAAATTAACCGCAACCCTTTAACCCTTATTTATAATGAATTTAAAGTGAGAAATGCAATGTCTTGCGAAAAATGCACTACCTGAATTTGGTATATACTTTAAAAATAGAAGAGTAGCTATTCCGGAAATATTATTTCAGATAAGAAGGTATTAATCCTCTAAGCCCCATATCAACAACATTTTCACCTGCTGAAGGCTCATATTTCCCATCAAAATTAACCTCTTTCCACTCAAAACTGTTGTTTACAGAAAGCGACAGGGTAACTTCAACATTTTTTGTTTCGTTTCCGGTAATCACAAATGCATTGGCAAATTTACCGGTTACCACACAGGATTTAGGAGGTATCGGAGAGGTTGCAAAAAGCGGGTTCGGAACCGTTGTGGCACCTTCCGGAGCCTGTCCGGAAAAAGGCATTCCGTTAACATTTAAAGCCCAGTATCCCTGCTCTCTGTTACCGTTTACCGGGAAACTGCTGTTCCCGATGTGATGTGTCGTTAAATAGGTTTTAAATCCGACAAAACTAGCCAGCGTTCCGGTATAGTCCGTTCCCTGATTTAAAATATTGATGTCATAATTCTGGTACGACAACGAAACCCTTACCCATTCGTAGCTTCCGGTAGCCACCTGACTCAACGGTATGGAAAGGAAAACTTCATTTTCACCCACAATTTTCGACTGACTAAAATCTATCGCATTTTCACCACCTGCCATTGTTTCAGGCGCATGGTATAAAACGGTACCCATTCCTAAAGCAGTATTGGCATTTGGTGCCAGCTCCAGATAATGAGAACTGATTGCATTAAAAGAAGGGGATTGTGCCGCATTGCCACTGGCAATTGGTGCCGGCTGACCGGTATTGTTTAAACGGATCTGGTTGTTGTCAAATTTAAATTTAACAATCAACTGCGGCTCTGAATTCCTCACATCGTCATTGTCATCACATGCAAATAATGTGATGGCAATTAATAATATGTATAGAATGTTTCTAAAATTCATAACCTTCGTTTAACAAAATATAATAAACAAAAATCTTGCCAAGATTTTGTTAAATCAATATGTCTTCGTGACATCTTCATCTACAACGATAATATAGTCCGCTTTATTGTGGTGTTCTTCCTCTAATTTCAAAATATTTTCCTGGCTTACCGTTGCAATGGTAATAATTTTAATTTCAGGCTGATATTGTTTCAGATACCAATAGATTCCTTCATGGTAATCACTGTGATAACTTCCGTTATAATGCACAAATACCGTATTGTCTTTTTTATTTTTCACAATAAAATATCCCATGGTCGCATCTTTGATTGCCTGCGCTTTCGGAAGGGTTTCACCGCCATGGCCGCCCATCATTTCTACTATTTTAACATAGCCCGGCAGTTTGGCATCATACGGAACCGGAAGCGGTGCTATCCAGGTTTTCTCTTCATCAGTAAGGGTTTCCAGTGCTTCAAAGCCTTTTTTAAATACCAGACTGGCATATCGTCTCGGGATATTCGTGGCAATAAATTCTGTTTTGGTTGCTTTGGCAAAATCCACTAATGGTTTGTAATCTGTTTTATGATTTTTCCACAATCGCGCCAAAGTATCGAAAGCTTTCTGGTCTATCGCGCCACTCAGATACTGATTTAATTGCGGCTGATTATCGGCTTCGATCATTTCGGCTCCCAAAACCAGTTTTCTTTTTGCAGCCAGGTCTTTTGTTAATTCCAATTGCAGCCAGTGCACCACAGAGTTGTCATGAAACTCTCCAAACAACACTACTTCTTTTTTTTCACAGGCCTTTACTAATTTTTCATAATTTGTTTTTTTACCGTTTTTATCAAATAACTGGTATGGCATTTTATGCTGAGCCTGCAAAATTGTCACTAAAAATAGTGTTACAAGAAGTGATATTGTTTTTTTCATGGCAGAAAATTACCCATAATTATGAATTCTTCAAAATTTTATAGTCGTATTAACAGCATTTGTTTCTAAAGTTTTTAAATTTGGGTTCATATATACTTAAAAATTATTTCGTTATGAAATACCATCAAATAGACCGGGACTTATTCATTAAAAACCGCAAAAAATTCGCTGCGGCAATGAAGCCAAACAGTATCGCTGTTTTTAACTCCAATGATATTTATCCTGTTAGTGCAGACAGTACGTTGCCATTTGCACAGCACCGTGACATTTTCTATCTGTCCGGCGTAGATCAGGAAGAAAGCATCCTGGTTATTTTCCCCGATGCTCCTTATGAATCTCAAAAGGAAATGTTATTCTTAAGAGAAACCAATGAACACATTGCGATATGGGAAGGTGAAAAACTAACCAAAGAACGCGCATTTGAGGTTTCCGGTGTTAAAACCGTACACTGGTTACAGGATTTCGAAAAGGTATTGTATGAACTGATGACTTATGCCGATACGATGTATATCAACACGAATGAGCATTACCGTGCCAAGGTGGAAACCGAAACACGTGAAGCCCGTTTTGTAAAATGGTGGAAAGAAAACTATCCTGCGCATAAAGTAGAAAAAAGCAATCCGATTTTACAGCGTTTGCGTTCGGTAAAAGAAAGCGAAGAACTGGATTTAATCCAACAGGCCTGTAATATTACCGAAAAAGGTTTCCGTCGTATTTTATCGTTTGTAAAACCGGGCGTTATGGAATATGAAGTAGAAGCCGAATTTGCACACGAGTTCCTGAGAAACCGTTCCAAAGGTTTTGCCTATACTCCTATTATTGCTTCCGGTAACAACGCAAATGTATTGCACTATATCGAGAACAACCAGCAGTGTAATGCCGGTGATTTATTATTATTGGATGTTGGTGCCGAGTATGCCAACTATTCGAGCGATATGACCCGAACCATTCCGGTTTCCGGGAAATTCACCAAAAGACAAAGAGAAGTTTACGATGCGGTATTGCGCGTAAAAAACGAAGCCGGTAAAATGCTGGTACCGGGTAATTTCTGGAAACAATACCATGTTGAAGTAGGAAAAATAATGACTTCCGAATTGCTAGGTTTAGGATTACTGGACAAAGCTGACGTTCAGAACGAAAATCCGGACTGGCCGGCTTATAAAAAATACTTCATGCACGGTACTTCCCACCACATGGGATTGGACACGCACGATTACGGTTTGCTGTATGAGCCGATGCAGGCAAATATGGTTTTCACGATCGAACCGGGAATTTACATTCCTGCTGAAGGATTCGGAATCCGTATTGAAGACGATGTGGTTATCCAGGCAAGCGGAGAGCCTTTCAACCTGATGCGCAATATTCCTATTGAGGCTGACGAAATCGAAAGCTTAATGAATCGCTAAAAAACGCTTATTTTATATAAAAACGGTTTATGACTAAAGTTGTAAACCGTTTTATTTTTTCAGTTTGCCGAATAGGTTTACTTTTGCAACACGATAAATCCCCACCGTTGAAACACATTCTTTTTAAAAATACTAAAATTGCTTATTCCGAAACCGGAAAAGGAACCGCCTTGGTTTTTCTGCATGGTTTTTTAGAGAATTCCGGTATGTGGGATTTTTACACCAAAGCTTTTTCTAAAAAATACCGCGTTATCACGATCGATTTACTGGGTCACGGACAATCGGAATCTATCGGCTACATTCACAGTATGGAAGATATGGCCGATGCCGTTCATGCCGTTTTGAGTGAGCTTCGTATCCGGAAAGCGGTTTTTACCGGACATTCTATGGGTGGTTATGTTGCTCTGGCTTTCGCCGAATTGTATCCGGACAATGTTAAAGGAATGGTGCTGCTTAACTCTACTTCCAGAGCCGACAGCGACGAGCGCAAGCGCAACCGGGATCGTGCCATTATTGCCGTAAAGCAAAGCTATTCGAATTTTATCAGAATGTCGATTGCCAATTTATTCAGTGAAGACAATCGCGAAAGACTGACCGAAACCATTGAGAAGGTAAAACTGGAAGCTTTAAAAACACCCTTACAGGGCATTATTGCCGCTTTGGAAGGTATGAAAGCCCGCAATGACCGGGAAGTTATTTTACACTTTGCGCCGTATCCCATTATGCTTATTCTGGGCAAAAAAGATCCGGTACTAAACTATAACGACAGCCTTGAACAGCTTGAAGGTACCGCTGTAAAACTCGTCACGTTCAACGACGGCCACATGAGCCACATTGAAAACAAATATGAGCTGAAAGGGATCTTATCGGATTTCTTTAAGAACATCTAACTTATTGTATCCGCTCTTCAAAAGGAATTCCGGCGTTCAGGATTTCATTGATCAGGATAATAATTTCCGTCCGGAAACTGGCCAGCGTCTCCGCCGTTATCATCATATTGAATTCTTTTTCCTCTTTAAATCCAAAAGGCATAAAGCCGTTCCGCATATTTTTAAAGGATATAATCCCCACTTCCAGTTCCATACCGTTACAGTGCTGTTCATACATAAAAGCATAGCAGAGCAGCTGTATGATCTTATCATTTTTTATGTCCGCGGTTAAACCAGTCCAGTCTTTTAAGAGCACACTGTTCTTTTCGACTCTTCCGGTTTTATAATCCACTATCCTTATTTTTCCGTTGCGCTGTTCAATCCGATCCACATTACCGGCAATTTTGACCGGAAACGGCAACCGGCTGTCTTCCAGCACTCTTTCCAACGGGATTTCCAGACCTAAGATCTTAACCGCATCATTGTTTTCCAATTGTTTTTTCTCCTCTCTGAGGAAGTTGTGTACGTTCCGTTTCGCCACTTCAAAAGCGAGCAGGTTTTTACCTTTGGCAATCTCTCCTTCCTTATAAATCATCCGGAATTGTTTTTCAACTTCCGCATTTGATGCACCAAACATCTGGTCCACATCAGGTAATGTCAAAAATTTCCCCAGATATGGACGATACAGTTCTTCCAGCACACCATGGATAATGGTTCCCAGAGTATTCAGAGCAATGTTTTCCTCAACTTCTTCCACTTCGGATATCCGCAGTATTCGCTGGTTATAAAACTGAATCGGATTCCGCATATAGGTGGTCAGTCCGGATGGCGAAAATCCTTTTACTGTAGCGATTTCCTTTAAACGCGCCAGTACTCCGTCAGATTTCGGGATCACGACCGGCTCGTAGGCTTTATCCGGTAAAAAAGCATTGTAAATTTGATGTGTCAGGACATGCTTCGGTCTTTTTTCAATTTCCAGCTGCGTAATAAAACGGCTGCGTTCCCCGGCATCCAATCCTTCACTTTCGGTATTGTACAGCAGGTAAATATTTTTAGCCCTTAGCAATAAGTGGTAAAAGTGATAGCTGTAAATAGCATCTTTTTCCTTATAGGTAGGCAATCCCAATTCTCTTTTAACATCATAAGGGATGAATGAATTCGTGGTTTTTCCGGCCGGAAATTTACCTTCATTCATCGAGGTAATGATTACCGTTTCGAAATCCAGCACACGACTTTCCAAAACACCCATTATCTGCAATCCGGTTAGCGGCTCTCCTTCAAATGAAACTTCCGCCAGGTCGATAATCTGCTTGTAAACCGTGAAAAGCGTATTCAGGTTATCAATTTTTGGATGTGCCTCATAATAATTAATAAGCTTGTTAATTACTTTGAAAACCGAATACAGGAAGGCTTTGGATATTTTATCTTCTTCATTATCATTACTCAGGAAGGACTTGATTGTAAGGATAATTTCCGAAAGCCTGTTCAGCACACTAATGACATCATCACTCCATTTCTCGAATAATAAAGAGAATAATCCGGTAGGATAATTGTTGATTTCGAGCAGTTTTTTTTGCGTCAGGAACGTAATATTGTTTTTATTCACAATCTGAACAGCATAGGAAGCCTTCGCATACGGTTCGACTAACGGATGCGTCAGGATATCCAGTATTTCTTTATAGTAGAACACATAATTCTTTTCATCCCGCTGTATGGCGTTTGTGTGAAGTTTGAACAATTTGTGTATCAATATCTGAGCCGGGTTATTTTTACTGCTGTAACCCATTGTAATATTCAGGCTTTCAATCGTATTGGGCAGCGCATACAGCACCGGAATGAGCAGGTTTTCTTCCCCTAAAACAAGCGCGACCTTGTCCAGACTTTCTGTTTTGAGCTGCACTTCTTCAATCAGTTTTCCGGCAATTTTTGCCTGGCCTACGGTTTTCGGCGTTCCGATAATCCGGATGTTTTTTTCCTGGCTGAATTCGTTTACGATCCATTCAAACGGCTGCGTAGTATATTGTTTCCACTCTTTTTTAAACCTTCTGACAAATAGTCCGGCATCGTGAAAGGTATCGTTCAGGAAAACCTCATCGATGTCCCAATACACTTTTGCCTGTTCGTTAAACAGCAGTTGCTGCATTATCTTTTCTTCTGCCTGATTCAGCGCATTAAAGCCTGCAAACAGCAGTTTTTTATCACCTATGGCTTCCGAGAAATGGTTCAGGTTTTCAACAGCTTCCCGGTAGATCAGTCCCTGATAGCCTATTCCTTTCCGAAGTAGGTGTTCGTATAATCCCTGATAATAGGAGGGTAATAAATTCCAGAATTCCAGATAGTTTTCAATCAGCGTGGTTCTTTGTTCCAGGTCTAACGACCAGTGCTTGATGTCTTCAATATCTTTCAGATAGGAAAACACATGGCCTGGTTTTAGCAGGTAGCGGTCAATTTCATTAAAATCCTGCAGCAATGTTTTTGCCCAGTTAGCAAAAAGCTCAAAAGGCTGTTGTTTCTCTTTGGGCGTTAATTCCAGATAAACATCATAGAATTCAAACAGCAATTCAATACTATCGCAGGTGCGAATGCCGGCAACATTTTGAATAAAGTCTTCGATACTGATGATTTCGGGAGCGAATACCGTTCCGTTCAATTGTTTTTTCAGCGCTTCTATTAAAAATATTTTCGCCCTTTTGTTGGGTAAAACAATTGTAATCCCGGACAGGTTTTCCTGGTATTGCGATACGATTTCGCTGCTTAATTTATCTAAAAAGGAATAATTCACCATTTATTTTTTTTGCAGATAACTGCCTTGGAAATTTTTAACTGTATTGAAAGCCAAACTGGTTATGGCTGATTTTATTTCCATGCAGAATAAAAATTATGCCTCCATAAAGTTAGGAAAATTGACCTTCAAAAAAAGCAATCAGCCACAATTATGAATAAAAAAAAACGTCCCGATAAATCGGGACGTTTCATTTATTTAGGTATGTGAATTAAATTATTTGATTAATTTAACCTCAACACGTCTGTTGTTAGCTTTACCTTTAGCTGTTTTGTTAGTATCGATTGGTTTAGATTCACCATATCCGATTGAAGATAATCTTTCGAAATCGATTCCGTTTTCGATTAAATAATCTTTAACAGCTTTAGCTCTTTCTTCAGATAATTTTTGGTTGAATGCATCTTTACCATCGCTATCCGTGTGACCTTCAATGCTGAATCTAGCATGAGGATATTCTTTCAAGATTGCAGTGATTGACTGTAATACTGGGAAAGTTTGTTTTTGGAAAGTAGCTTTACCAGAGTTGAATAAGATTGTTTTAGCGTAAGCATTTAATTTTTTGATAGTCTCGTCAGAAACTTCAGGACATCCGTTGTTAGCAACAGTTCCTTTAACGTCTGGACATTTATCATCTTTATCAGCTACACCGTCACCATCTCTATCTGGCCAAGGACAACCTGCATTTTCTTTAGGACCTTTTACAGAAGGACATTTGTCTAAGTTATCTGGCACACCGTCACCGTCTGTATCAGGACATCCGTTGAATTGTTTTAAACCAGCTACTTCAGGACAAGCATCATCTTTATCAGCGATACCATCACCGTCTGTATCAGGACATCCCTGGAATTCTTTAAGACCAGCTACATCCGGACAAGCATCATCTTTATCTGGAATACCGTCACCGTCTGTATCAGGACAACCTTGGAATTCTTTTAAACCAGCTACATCTGGACAAGCGTCATCTTTATCATAGATTCCGTCTCCGTCTGTATCTTTACCTCCAAATTTGAAAGTAATACCAGCGAAATGCTGCATATGAGAAGGAACATCAACAGAAGGATTTCTTGTCTCATCAAATGAATGCTTGTAAGTTGAACGGAAAGATAAACCTACGTTTTCAGAGAACCAGAAAGTTAAACCTAAACCTCCGTTTACAGTTCCTGTACTAGCATCTCCAAAGAAAGTATAACCTCCACCAATGTGAGCAGAAGGATCAATAACTTTAGATCCGATTAAATTCATGAAGCTATAGTTGATAACCCCATCGATACCGTAGTAAGAAAGATCACCAGGATTTACAACAGTGTAATCTCCAGGAATCGTAACTCTTGGCTCTACGAATCTTGTAATTTTATTTACCGATCCAGTCACTCCGAAAGAGAAGTTATCTCCTACGTGTCTAGAAACATTAACGAAAGAAACAGAAGGGATAATATTCCAATTATCTCTTACGTTAAAATACTGTGAAAATTGTTCTTCTAATTTCTTGCTGGCACTGAATCTTGTGTCTACAGCGTTCGCACCAATAGTAATAGCCCAAGGGTTATTGCTATCCTGAGCCTGCGAACTAAGACCCGCAAACATCAATGCTGCTACGAATAATTTGTTTAGATGTCTCATACTTTTTTTATTTAATTACAATACGTTATAATTACAGCAAAAGTAAGATGTAAAATATTAACTACAAAGCAATTTGTTAAAAAATTCGCTTTTTCTTACTAAAAACTTCTTATTGAATTACTCCCAATGCTTTTCCAACCTCTTTAAATGCATTTATTGCCTTATCCAGATGCTCTTTTGAATGAGCCGCAGACAGTTGTACTCTTATTCTTGCTTTATCCTTAGGAACCACCGGGAAGAAGAATCCGATTACATAGATTCCTTTTTTCAGCAATTCATCTGCCATTACCTGAGAAAGTTTCGCATCATACAGCATTACCGGTACAATTGCCGAATCGCCGTCAATAATATCAAATCCGGCTTCTTTCATTCCGGTTTTAAAATAATTGGTATTCCACTCCAGTTTATCTCTTAAAGCAGTGTCTTTTTCCAACAATTCAAACACTTTTATTGAAGCTCCCACAATTGAAGGCGCCAAAGAGTTTGAAAACAAATACGGACGGGAACGCTGTCTTAAAATTTCGATAATTTCTTTTTTAGCGGTGGTATAACCTCCCATTGCTCCACCCAAAGCTTTTCCTAATGTTCCGGTGATGATATCCACACGACCCATAACGTTTTTAGCTTCCAATGTTCCTTTTCCGGTTGCTCCGATAAATCCTGCCGCATGGCACTCGTCTACCATAACCATTGCATCATATTTGTCTGCCAGATCACAGATTTTATCCAAAGGCGCTACCAGTCCGTCCATTGAAAAGACCCCATCGGTAACGATCAGTTTGAAGCGTCTTCCTTCTTCATTTGCCTTGATAAGCTGCTGCTCCAAATCGGCCATATTATTGTTTTCATAACGGTAACGTGCCGCTTTACACAAACGCACTCCGTCAATAATAGACGCGTGGTTTAAGCTATCGGAAATAATTGCATCCTCCTCACCCAATAACGGTTCAAAAACACCTCCGTTAGCATCAAAAGCTGCTGCATAAAGGATCGTATCTTCCGTTCCGTAAAAGTTGGCTATTTTTTGTTCTAATGTTTTATGAATATCCTGAGTTCCGCAGATAAAACGTACAGACGACATTCCGAAACCGTGTGTATCCAAAGCATCTTTCGCTGCCTGAACCACTTCCGGATGAGAAGACAAGCCTAAGTAGTTATTGGCACAAAAATTTAAAACGGTTTCGCCGGAAGCAATTTTAATTTCGGCTCCCTGCGGAGAAGTAATGATTCTTTCTTTTTTAAACAATCCGTTTTCCTGAATTGTATTTAATTCGTTTTGCAAATAATCTTTGATTTTTCCGTACATGATATGCTGTTTATTCGGTT